>CAMDRI010000021.1 GCA_945906725.1 Candidatus Kuenenia stuttgartensis
CGGAGTCGTTTGCCACTCTCTTCAATCTTGGGCGAAGGGCCGTCGTAGGAACTCGCAAAATCCTCGGTGTCGTCGAACTCCAACTTAGCTCGCTTCACCGATACATTGGTCGCGGCGGTGATCGTGATGGCGGTCCGTTCCCAGACGTCGATCGCTCCTCCCATCTGCGTGCTCTGGTCGAGTTCCGTGTATTCTGGATAGTCGTAGCGGACCTCGGTCACGGTCGCAGAGGGCGGTGTGATGATCTCGACGCGATACTCCGGCGACCGCGCGTCGCCGGCGACGACGTAATAGGTGAAACTCTGTAACAGGCCATGCCCGTCGTTGCCGAGCGTCCCCTCGAAGAGAGTCGGATCGGTGGTGGCTCCGAGTTGCACCGGCTCATCGACGAAGCGGCGGTCGCCGGTTGTAAATAGCAGCATGACGTCGGCGGGGACTTCGCCTCGCAGTTGCACGCTGACGGTCAGGATGCCGCCGGCTCGGAGCTTGGCGTCGCCCGGTTTGACTTCGAGGATTTCGGTTTGCGTGGCCGGCGTGACGTTCGTGAACGGCACGATCGCTCGCAGCACGGACGGGCCGAGCTTCTTCGGGCTGAGCACCGAATACAAACAAAACGCGACGACGATCCCGAACAGCACATACAGCGTCGTGAGCAACGGCCGCTTGTCGATCGCGTCATCGACGTTGAACTTCGCGAGCGTCACGGCCGCTCGCTTTTCCATCGTCGCCAGGATCAGCGGCGAGACCTCACGCCCAGCCTGTTTGAGATCGACGAGGTTCAACAAGCCGCTGCGAAACTCCGCCGAAGACGCTTCCAGCGTCCTGGCCGCATACAAGCCGCTAACGGTTCTGAGCGCCGGCCAAACTACCTTCGCTCCGATCAGCCAACCGACGAACCCGATCACCGGCAGAAACATCAGGACTCGCGCCGTGCCGCCGACGCCACCTTCAAAGAGCCAATGATCGCTCAGCACGAACAACAGCACATACCCGATCAACACCGTGATCGCGACGATGGCCGCCGTCAGCATGTCGATCCGTTTGATGCCAGTCTGCGTCTTGCGAAGCTGATAGTCGATGTACTCATCCGGCTCCGCATATGGAGCGTGCGAGCGATCGGATGAAGTCGCGATGGACATGGGATACCTCTTGTCCGAACCTTTGTGCCTTCGTGCCTTTGTGGTCCAAAATGTCTTCTACCACAATGGCACTAACGCACGAAGGAAGGCAAAATCTAAACCTTCTGCGGCTCAATCACTTCGGAATTATCTGACAGTGTATCGGGCGGCGTGAACTCAAACCGCTTGCACTGCCGGAAGAATTCGAGCGGGTTGTCGTAGACGATTTTCTTGATCTTCGATTCGGGGTGGCCTCGGCGGCGGAGTTCTTGGATGAAGTCGGGGACGGCGATCGGGTTGGACGGGCCCCAGTCGCCGGCGGAGTTCACCATGATGCGGTCGTCGCCGTAGGCTTCGATGATGTCGGCGGCTCGCGAGGGCGTGCATTTCGTGATCGGGTACAGCGTCATCGCGCACCAAAAGCCTTCTTCCTTCGCCAGGCCGACGGTATGCTCCTCGACGTGGTCGATCAGCACTCGCTCTGGCTGCACGCGGCGGTCGGACATCAGCATGTCGATGATCATCCGCGTTCCCTTCAGTTTGTCTTGCAGGTGCGGCGTGTGAATCAGAATCAGCTCGTCGAGTTGCATCGCCAGTTGGACGTGCTCTTGGAAGATGATCGACTCGTTCTTCGTGTTCTTGTTGAGGCCGATCTCGCCGATGCCGAGCACTCCTGGCTTGTTGATGAACTCCGGGATCATCTTGATGACCTCGCGCGAGAGTTCGACGTTCTCGGCTTCCTTGGCGTTGATGCAGAGCCAAGTGTAATGCTGGATGCCGGACCAACCGGCGCGCTTCGGCTCAAATTCGGTGAGCTGCCGGAAGTAGTCGCGGAAGCCGTCCACACTGCCGCGATCGAAGCCGGCCCAGAAGGCCGGCTCGCTGACCGCGACGCAGCCCATGCGAGCAATCCGCTCGTAGTCGTCGGTCACGCGGGAAACCATGTGAATGTGTGGGTCGATGTAGTACATGGTGGTGGGTCGCTTGAAGTAGGTGAGGTTGGAGGAAAGTGAAAAGTGAGGAGTACAAAGTGAAAAATGGAAGACAGCCCGGTGGGAGGTCGATTCGCGACGGCAGCAGTTCCTGTCACTCACTTTGCAGTCTGCACTTTTTTACTTTGCACTGTGTGATTTCCGATTGTGGTTTGCTGTATGGACGGCATATCCGACGGTCAGTGCGGTACGCTCGGCGACAAAGCCGGGCGTTCGCCAGTTGTCAGGTACTTCTTCATCCAAGTCGGGTCGTACTGATCACTGAAGATCTCTTGAATCTGAGCGGCACGATGGAAGCCGTCGCTCAAGAGGATTTCGAGACCTTGCTGGATTTGACGAAAGCGAGGGTCCGAGCGCACCGATTCAGCCGCCTCGGCCCGGTCCAGCCGGTCGAGCGTAGCGGCAATTTCGAGAATGCGGGCGCGGACCAGCAGAAACGTTTGCTCGAAAACTTCGGGGGAGGTTTGGACGGCGGCGATCATGGCAACGGCTCGCAGGGGTCAGGGATCGGGGGTCGGGGGTCAGAAAGACCACCGCCAACGACACCAGTGTCCGGCTGCGGGTGTGCAATTTCAAGCGGCGGTTTATCCTGCTCTGATCCCTGATCTCCGACCCCTGGCCCCTCTCCCACATGGCTCGACACGAATCTGACCGCGAAGACCTGATGCAGGAGGCCACCGGCCTGGCTCGCCGTGTGGAGTGGCAAGTGCCGTTTTTGACCGATCCGGTCGTGGCTGGCTTTAAAAAGAACGGCGCTTGCTCCGTCTATTTCGGGGCCGAGCCGGTCCTGCAATTCGATCCCGCCGGTTGTCTTCGCCGAGCCTTCTTCGAGGGATTTCTGTTCCGGACACAGGGAGTGACGTTGGCTCGGCTGCAACGGAATCGAACGGCCAGCGAATCGCAACTCGTGCGACACGATCTGACCGACTGCGAGCTCGCCACCTTCCGTGTGCAAGCCTGCTCGTGGCTGAGACAACTCTTGCAGGCTATCGACCTCGGCCAAGTGGTCCGAGTGCGACAAGTGCCCGAAGGGGACGATGTCATCCTCGATTTGTGCGCGACACTGCGAGCAGCACTCGCCGATGGATTGCCGCTCGCTGCGGCACTGCCAGGAAAACGGTGAGAACGTCCGTGCGTTCGTAGTTCGGACGTAGGCGTCCGGGTTACGGTCGAACGACGCGCTCATCATCACCGCGACAACCACTGCACGGCGGAGTTGGCTTTGGCTGAGGCTTCGCCTGTGAAAAGTGTTGGCGGAGGGTTCGAGCCAACCGCTTTCCAGGACTCAGCGATGAACTTGGGAATCTGCTTTTCGCCACTCAGCCACATGTCGCTGCCGGCGCTGAGCATCAGTAATGCTGGGACGTCACCGTACTTGACGGCTCCAGGGAGGAACTGGGGATCGTCGAATTCCGTCAGCGACGCGAAACGGAAGCCGGCGGTGTCGATCGCGGTGCGATCAATGGCCGGGCCGGCGATGAATTTGGCGGCGGCGGCCCACAGACCTGCTCCGCCGAGTCCGACGACGTGTACCTTCGTGGCTCCGTGATCGTCGCCGCGAACGTAGCTCACCAACGTCAGGATGTCGTGGACTCGCTGAGCGAACAGCGGATGGTTGTAGCCGTAGGTGAACCCGGCGAATTGGCGATTTGTGTTGACCTTGCGATTCCGCAGCGACGTGGAAGCTCCCTTCGGCACGAGTTCACCGGTGCCGAAGACATCCGGCGACGTGACGCTGAAGCCGCCATCGAGCAGCGATTTGATCTCGTACTTCGGCGAGCCGTCCGCATTGAACAGTCCCGACTTGCCGGACTCATCGACCCAGACGACGACTTGCTTGTTCCACTTCTTCGGGTGCAGGAAGACGATCGGCAGTTCTTCCTGCTGTTTTTTCAGACGCAGCACGTCGCCGAAGAAGAAGAATTCGCCGCGGTCTTCCTTTTTGATTTTCTCGCGTTCGATGCTCTTAGAGTCCGGCAGTTCGCGGCCGATCAGCCCCATCCAGCCGGTGCCGATCACTTCGCGGAATTTCGCCAGAGAGTTCCCGTCGGTTGGCATCAGTGCGGCGAGTTGCTTCGCATCATCGTCCGCGAGCGTCTTCGTCAGCGAGCGTTCGAAATCATCGCCGCTCGGCGGCTTCGGATGCTGGTCGTCCCACACGGTCAGTTCGGCGATCGACAGCGGTTGAAAATCTCCCTCGACGATCGGGTCTTGCCGGCCGAGCTTCAGATGCTTGTTGAACCACGAATACATCGCGGCTCGGCTGGGCTGGTTGTAGTTGTGCGGGAAGTGCAGATAGGCCGTCGACTTGACGTTGTCTTTCGCGCCCAGCATCTCGTAGAGCTTCGTCAGTTCGGGCATCCCTTTGGTCATGATCTCCTTGGTCCAGTCGTCGGCTGCGACCATGCCCAGAGGCTTCGGAGCGAACAGCCCGGCGAGTTCGATATTGCCCGTGTTGACTCGCAGCAGCGAGCAATTCTCGCAAGTGCAGCCCCCTTGCATCCCCGTCGAAACCATCACCGCCGGGAATTGCACGGCCACGCGCGGGTCGATCGCTGCGAGGATGAAGGTCTGCGTGCCGCCACCGCTGGCTCCGGTCACGCCGATGCGGTTCGGATCAACGTCCTTCAAGCTGAGCACGAAATCGAGAGCCGCGATCGAGTTCAGCGTTTGCAGACCCATGACGCTCTGCAACCGCGACTCGGCTTGTGGGCTGTAGAAGCCCCAAGAGTTCGGCTTCTCCATTTCCGGACGCCGGTCGGCATAGCGGTGAACGAGTGCGTGACTGAGTTGTGTGCTGTCGGCGTTGCCAATCATGTCGTAGTGAAATACGACACAACCCATCCGCGCTAGCTGCACGCAGCGAGCCTGCAACGGATACCGCCCTGAATTCTCAAACCTCTCGGCCCCGACGACGATTTGTTTTTGCACGGCCTGCGTGTCATTCGCGTTCGCATCGTAGAACCGTCCGTTGGCCCAGTGACCGTGGGGGCAGAGCACTCCTGCGAACGGTCCCTTTTGCCCCTTCGGTTTGAACAGGCTTCCCGTCACGAAGAAACCCGGAGCACTCTCGAAATAAACGCGCTCGACGGTGAAGTCGTCCCGTTCCACTTTGCCGTGAATGACCGGCGTGAGCGGCCCCTTCGTCGGCATCGGCCACAAGCCCTGCGAGACGAGTACCTGCTTGCGCACGTAGTCCGCTCGCTTGGCCCACTCTTCTTTTGTGGCCGGTACTTCCAGCGGGAAGTAGCCGTTCAAATCTTTCGGAGCACCCAGCCGCTTGTCGGCCAGAGTCCGCCCATCGGGCAGCACCTTCACACCGGCGACGGCGAGCGAACTGACACAGCACACCAAGAACGCAAGCAGCAGGCGGGACATTGCGGAATCTCCTTCAACTCGGTGGGACGCGGTTTTCTTTCACGCAGATCGCGGAGGAGGAGGATTTGAAGTGACTGGCCGGAAAAACTCAATTCACTACCGGGCTGCTGCGGATTGAACCTTGATGGCAACCTCGGCATGATCGTGCCCCTGTAGCCCTCTCGCTCTGCGAGAGGAAAGCCGAAAACACGCGGCGACTCCGAAGGAGACCCGCGTACGCCCAAAAAATCGACGTCAACCGTTCATTGGCTGTCCTCTCGCGGAACGAGAGGGCTACGTTGAACTCAAGGAGTCAGCCATGCGTCGAGTCTGTCCTGTGATCGCGTTGCTCGCACTGATGTCGGTCGTTGTGACCGTTGGCTCGGCGAACCGAAGTTTGCTTTCGGATGACAAGCCCGCCAAGAGCGATTCTCCGCCAGCCGCCGCGAAGACAGAACCGAAACGGATTGACGTCGTGCTCAACGGCCATACGTTTTCGCTGCCCGAAGGCTTCACGATCGAACTCGTCGCCGGGCCGCCGCTGGTCGATCGGCCAATCACCGCCAGCTTCGATGAAGACGGTCGGCTGTACGTTTCCGATTCGTCGGGCTCAAACGATCCGTCAGCGAAACAGCTCATCGACAAACCGCATCGAGTCGTTCGACTCGAAGACACCGACGGCGACGGCAAGTTCGACAAGAGCGGCGTGTTCGCCGACAAGCTGATGTTTCCGGAAGGGACGCTGTGGCACGACGGCTCGCTGTACGTGGCCGCTCCGCCGAGCATCTGGAAGCTGACCGACACCGACGGCGACGGCCTGACCGATCAACGCGAAGAGTGGTTCAAAGGTAACACGCTCACCGGCTGCGCGAACGATCTGCATGGGCCGTATCTCGGTCCCGACGGATATCTTTACTGGTGCAAGGGGGCGTTTGCCGAGCAGACGTATGAACGGCCCGTCCGGCAGAATGCAGGCGAACCGGCGGGCGTTAGCCCCCGGACAAGTTCGACCGGAACAGCCGCAACCGTCCGGGGGCTAACGCCCGTCGGCTCGCCAGATGAGAAAAACTCGGACGTCGAAACGAAACCGTGGACCACGAAAGCCTCGCACATCTTCCGAGCGAGGCCAGATGCTCCGCGAGACCCCGCCACCGGCAGCATCAAGACGTCGGCCATCGAATGCGTGATGACCGGAGGCATGGATAACCCGGTCGATGTCGTCTTCACGCCGACCGGCGAGCGAATCTTCACGACGACGTTCCTAGTGCATCCGGGCGAAGGCAATCGCGACGGCCTGCTGCACGCCGTGTACGGCGGAGTTTATGGCAAGGACTGGAACGTGATAGATTCCCCCAGCCACCCGCGGACCGGCGACGTGATGCCGGTGCTGTGCCATCTCGGAGCGGCCGCCCCCTGCGGCCTCGAACGCTTGCAGTCCGCCTCCTGGGGCCGCGAGTACCAAGACAACCTTTTTGCTTGCTGCTTCAACATGCGGAAGGTGACGCGGCATGTGCTGACGCCGCATGGAGCCACGTTCGACTGCGCGACGACCGACTTCGTGGTCTCGAACAACCTCGACTTCCACCCGACCGACGTGCTGGAAGACGCCGATGGCAGCCTGCTGATCGTGGACACCGGTGGCTGGTACAAGCTCTGCTGCCCCACCTCGCAGCTGTCGAAGCCCGACGTGCTCGGGGCGATCTATCGCGTAAGGAAGGCGGAAGGCGGAGGGCGGAAGGCGGAGAGAATCGCCGATCCTTTTGGCCGACGGATTGACTGGCGGAACCACACGCCTGACGAGCTCGCTAAGTTGCTGATCGATCAGCGGACGTTCGTCCGAAAGCGAGCAGCGAACATGTTGGCGAAACACGGTGTTGAAGGACTTGACCAAGTCGTGTCGGCTATCAAGGACCAAATTCAATCTCGTAGTGACGAGACAGTCCCGAATCTGAGCAATGAGCTTCGGCAGGACTTGGTTCGGATGCTTTGGTCGTTGGTTCGAATCAATGACCCACGAGCCAGAGAACTCATGCAAAAAGTTCTTGAGCTACCCGCCAAGGAAACGCCGGAGATTCTGGCCATTGCCGCGTACGACGTCAGCTTATGGCGAAACAAAGACGCATCGCCTCAGCTTTTCAAAACACTGTTGCGAAGTACACCGGCTGTTCGCCGAGTTGCCGCCGAGGCAATTGGTCGAATCGGTGCTGCAAACTCAATTGGGGCTTTGCTCGGAGTTGTTGCAGAGGGAGAAGAGGATCGGTTCCTAGCTCATTCAGTCACCTTTGCACTGATTGAAATTGCGAATCCAATCAAGACTCGCAAGTACCTGTTACCGGGAAGTCCGGAATCTATGAAAGTTGCGATGATCGCACTCGACCAGATGTCGGAGGGTAAATTGATGCCGGAAGATGTCACCAAGTATTTCAACTCGTCACCGCCGCTGTTGCGGGAAACGGCGGCGTGGATCATCAGCCGGCACGCCGATTGGGGAGAACCGCTGGCCGGCTACCTCCGAGAGCGATTGGCCGCAGGCAAACTGACTGACGCCGAGCAAAAAACGCTCGGCCAACAACTGGCTCAGTTCGCGAAAACCGCCTCGGTCCAAGAGTTGTTGGCGGTGACCGCTCTCGATGCGAAGTTGCCGTCCGTCACGCGACTCACCGCGCTCGGCGCGATGCGCGATTCCAAGCTGAAAGAACTGCCGAAGAATTGGTCGGCCGCCCTGCTGGCGGTGCTCGGTGAGAATGATGTGGCTTTGATCGAACTGGCGTTGAAGACGGTTCGCGCGATCCCGCCGCACAAAGACGATGCCGCCACCTGGCGCGGGCCGCTGCTCAAAGTAGACGAGTCACTCCGTGACTCGAATTTCGGTCACGGAGTGACCGGTCTACTTTCGACTCGCCTCGAAGCGCTCGCCGCGTTGCCGGGCGGGCTGGCCGCGAAAGAAGCCGACGACAAACTCCTCGACTTCTTGCTGAGCCAACTCGCTCCCGAACTTCCCGTCTCACAACGCGGCACCGCTGCTGAAGTGATTTCCAAAGCGCAGCTCTCGCCAGCACAACTCGCGAAACTCACCGAGCAGTTCGCCACCGCCGGCCCGCTCGAAGTCGATCGGTTGCTCGGCGCGTTTGAGCAAACGACCGACGAGCAAGTCGGCCAAAAACTCATCGCCCAACTCAAAACCGCTCCCGCGCTGACGGCTCTGCGACCGGACGCAATCAAGACGCGATTGGCGAAGTACAGCTCGTCCGTGCAAGAGGCCGCACAGCCGTTGTACGTCGCGCTCAACGTGGACATCGACAAGCAGCGGCAACAACTCGAAGAGATGCTGACGTCGCTTCCGCCCGGCGACATCGTTCGCGGTCAAAAAGTTTTCCACACCGAGAAGGCCGCCTGCAAAGCGTGTCACGCGCTCGGCTATCTCGGAGGCAAAACCGGCCCCGACCTGACTCGCATCGGCGGCATCCGCAACGAACGCGACTTGCTGGAATCCATTCTGTTCCCCTCCGCCAGCTTCGTCCGTAGCTTTGAGCCGGTCCTGATCGTCACGACCGCCGGAAAAACCGTGAACGGCCTGATCCGCAGCGAGACTCCCGACGAACTTGTCATTGCCACCGGCCCAAATCAGGAAGCCCGCGTCGCTCGTGCCGACATCGAGGAAATGAAACCCAGCAGTGTTTCCATCATGCCCGCCGGCCTGGAAAAACAAATCACAAAAGAGCAACTCGCCGACCTGATCGCGTTCCTGAAAAACTGCAAGTAGCGAGCTACTTCATCGTTCTTCCAAAAAAGAATGGCCGAACAATCGCGATAGAACGATGAAGACAGTCGTTGGACATTGGGATTCGGACCTTGGACATTACCCGCATGAATTCAACTTCACCGCCGTCCGCACAGCAGCTCATTTACCGTCTTCGCGACATCGTTGGTGACGACGGACTGCTCTTTAACCGTGAAGAGTTGCTCGTCTACGAGTGCGACGGCTACACGGTCGAAAAGAAAGTTCCCGACGTCGTCGTCTTCCCGACCTCAACCGAGCAAGTCGTCGCGGTCGTCCGGCTGTGCAATGAGCTCAACGTGCCATTCATCCCGCGCGGAGCGGGGACCAGCTTGGCAGGCGGGACGTTGCCGATCGGCGGCGGGGTGATGATCACGCTGACGAAGATGAAGCACATCCTCGAAGTCAACGTGCGCGATCGATATGCCGTCGTCGAACCGGGACTCGTCAATCTGCATCTGACGAATCATTTGAAAGAGACCGGCTACCATTACGCTCCCGACCCGTCGAGCCAAGGGGCCTGCACGATTGGCGGCAACGTCGCGACCAATAGCGGCGGACCGCACACGCTCAAGTACGGCGTCACGGTCAATCATGTGCTCGGCGTCGAAGCCGTGCTGCCGGACGGCTCGGTCGTGCAATTCGGCGGGCCGTGCGAGGACGGGCCGGGCTTCGATCTGACCGGGCTGTTCGTCGGCAGCGAGGGGACGTTCGGCATTTGCACAAAGGTCTGGGTGCGGTTGACTCGCAATCCGGAGTCGTATCGCACGCTGCTGGGTGTCTTCGAGACCGTCACCGCTGCGACGCAAGCCATCAGTGCGATCATCGGAGCCGGCATCGTTCCCGCCGCGCTCGAGATGATGGATCAAGGCATCATCGGCGCACTTGAAGCCGCGTTTCATTTTGGTTTTCCATTGGATGCCGGAGCGGTCTTGCTCATTGAAGTTGATGGCCTGGAAGTCGCCGTCGAGGATGAAGCAGTGCGCATCGAAGCGATCTGCCTTCAGAACGGCGCTCGCGAAGTGCGGCGTGCTCGCAACGCGAAGGAGCGGTTGCTGCTCTGGAAGTGCCGCAAGCAGGCGTTCGGCGCCATCGGGCGGTTGAGTCCTAGTTACTGCACTCAAGACGGCGTCGTCCCGCGCACCAAGCTGCCTGAGATTCTGGAATTCATCACCGACTGTAGCCGGCGGCACGACCTGCAAATCGTCAACGTCTTCCACGCCGGCGACGGCAACATTCATCCGATTCTGTTGTTCGATGAACGGAATGAGGACCAAGTCCGCCGTGTGCTGCTCGCCAGCGACGAGATTTTGACAAAGTGTCTCGACCTCGGAGGCAGCGTCACCGGCGAGCACGGCATCGGCGTCGAGAAGATCAGCTTCATGGACAAACTGTTTGCTCCGGAAGACCTGGCCGTGATGAAGTCAATCCGAGACGTCTTCAACCCCAACAACCGTTGCAGTCCCGGCAAGATGTTGCCGACGGCAGGCGGATGCGGCACCGAAGATCATCCCCACAAAAGTCATCCTGGCCGCAGGGCTGCAATGTAGTTTTCGTCTGACCCTTACTCCTCTTCTGAATCCTACTCCTACTCCTGCTCCTGCTCGGATAAAAAGAATTCGACTAGGAGTAGGAGTAGGAGTAGGAGTTTGACAATGACAAACTCTCATTCTGTTTTTCAGCCAGACACTCAGGACGATCTTGTTAAGTTCGTCACCGAGAACGCCACGAATTCACGATGTCGATTGCTCCCCGTCGGAGGAGCGACCGCCTGCACAAAAATGATCGGCGGTGATTTAACCGAAGTCCGTCTCGAACACCTCAACCGCGTGATCGACTTCCCTGCGCGGGACATGACGATCACGGTTGAGGCCGGGATTCGCATTGCAGATCTGAATCGAATTCTCGCGTCAGAGAATCAACGACTGCCAATCGACATTCCGCAGCCGGAGCAGGCGACCCTTGGTGGAGTCATCGCCACGAATTGGTCCGGGGCACGACGCTTTGGTTGCGGCACGATGCGTGACTACGTCATCGGCATTTCAGCGATCGACGCCTCTGGGCAGCGTTTCAGTGCTGGCGGCCGAGTCGTCAAAAACGTTGCGGGGTACGACCTCTGCAAGTTGCTGGTTGGCTCGCGCGGGACGTTGGCGATCATCTCGCAAGTGACGCTTAAGTTGCGGCCGATGCTGGAAACTTCGGCGCTGGTCGCACTGACATTCGATTCGCTCAGTCAAGTCGATGCGGTGCTGAATCGATTGCTGACGTCAGCGACTCGTCCGATGGTGCTCGACGTGTTGAGTAGGATGGGCACTCTTGCCCGTCCGAACGAGAAGACAGGCAAGAGTGCCCATCCTCAGATCTTGATTGTCGGCTTCGAAGGAGCGTTATGGGAAACCAACTGGCAAATAGAAACGCTGCTCGCGGAATGCCAGCCGTTTGAACCGCGAGCCGCGGAATCGTTCCTCGGTGCAGCGGCCGACTCGTGGTGGGAAACACTGCGAGACTTCTCGATTCACTCGAATTCGTACGTCACGTTCCAAGCGAGTTTGCCCCCCTCGCGAATGTGCGACTTCTTGCGTCTCACAACCGACGCCGGGATCGCAGTTCAGGCTCATGCCGGCAACGGAATCGCCATCGGGCATCTGCCCGAACGAGTGGTCACTGCCGATCAATCGGTCGCAGCGATCGAACCGCTCGCTGATCTGGTTCGCTCGTGCGGCGGTCATTTGTCCGTGCTGCGTGCTCCGAGCGGATGGCCTTCACTCGATGTTGCTGCGGATTCGTGGGCTGGATCACTTGCGTGGACGCAGCGTCTCAAGCGACAACTCGATCCGCACGATTTGTTGAACCCGATTTGTTGAATCCCGGAGTGATGGCGTTTGGCCCTGCCTGATCACGGACGAAACCCACAGAGCCAAATCACGGAGTGACATTTATGGTCAAGAAGTTTTTTTACGGTGACGACCCGCTCGGCAAGCGAGAGAAGAAGTCGGCGGGCTCGGCCGATGGTGCTGGGCGTAAGAAAGTGTTCGGGCTGAATGCGTCCGCGTTCATTCAACGGAAAATGGCCGAACAACAAACGAAAGCGGACGAGAAAGAAGGCAAGAAATAGGCCGCGTGGTACGCGGCCAAATTCTTCGAAAGTCAGTGGTGGAGCCGCTGACCGGGAAGGACATAAAATCAAGAAGCCCGGCTTTTTGAAAAAGCCGGGCTTCTGGCGTTCTTTGGCCGAACAGTTTTGATTTGCCCAGCGGATTATTTTTTGTCCACTGGCTTCTCGCCTTTTTCGGCTTTGGCTTTCTCTTCTTTGGCCGGCTCGTTTTTGGCCTTCTCGGCCTCTTTCTTTTCGGCGTCAGGCTTCTTGTCGGCGTCAGGCTTCTCGTCCGGCAAATCGCCGTCCTTCTTTTCGGCTTCGGTCTTGTCCTTGTCAGCGGGCTTTTCCTTGGGCTTGATGAGGACGGCGCGGGACAGCCGGAGCTTGTCGAAGCTGTCGTTAGAGATGACGTAGTACCAGTCGGCGAAGCGGTCGTTGAGTTCTTTGACTTTCTGCTTGCCGGATTCAATTTTGGCCGCGTGCGCCGCAGTTTCGGCGGTGAAGCGTCCCTTCTCCGCGTCAAAGCGTTTGAGCGCCTCGAAGTATTCGGCCTTTAGGTCTTTCTTTGGCTCATCGGGTTTGGATTCTTCTTTTTTGGCATCCACCGGATCAGCCTTCGGCTTGTCGGCCGCAGCGTCGTCCTTCTTTTCGTCTTTCTTTTCAGTGTCACCCTTGTCCCCGTCGTCCTTCGTTTTCGCGGCTGGCTTCTTGTCTTCCGCTTTCGGAGCGTCCTTTTGCTCCTCTTTCTTGTCGGCTGGCTTCTCCGTGGCGACTGTGTCGTCGCCTTTGGCTCCGGTCGGGTCATCGGATTTCTTCGTGGAGTCGGCGGGCTTGTCCTCGCTGGCCTTGGACTTGTCTGAGTCCGCCGAATCCTTCTTCTCCGTGTCGTCCTTTTTCGGAGCGTCTTCATTCTTTTCAGCAGGGGCTTTCTTGTCGCCGTCTTCTATGGGATCGGCTGGAGCTTCAACACCAGGGGGTGGAGTTGGCTTTGTCGGTTCAACCGGCGGATTGCCCAGCAGCGACTCGTCGAAGTTGACGCGAACGATCAGGTAGCGGCTTTTCTTTTGGTCGTCCGCCGACTCTTTCGAGGCACTGTTCTTCTTGTCGTCGGTTTTCGCTTCCTCGGTAGCACCGGTTTCGATTTCCTGTTCGGTGCCAGAAAAAACGCTGCCGAAGGTCAGCTTGTAGACCACGCCGTCCTTAGTTCCGGCGGTCAGTTCCCCTTCGCGCGAGACGATCTGCGTTTGACCATCTTCGTCTTGTCCGACTCGGAAGCCTTTTTCGCCCAGATCGGCACGCAAGACCTTGACGACTTCGCTGCGAACTTGCGGATTCGACAGCAATTCTTTCGGCAGTTCCACTTTCAGATCGGCGTTCAGAATTGGCCGGCCGTCAAACGCTGGGCGCGGACGCACACCGACCAGTCGCAAATCGTCGAGCGTCGTGACCATCGTGTTGATGTCGTCGCTCTTGAGTTCCTCGGCGACTTCGTCGAGTCCGGCCAATTTCCACGGATCGCTGGGTTTGTCTTTGGTGAGTTCAGCGACATCCTCCCCTTCGTATTCGTCCGCGTCATTGATCTTCGGGCGGCTACCGCGCAAGCGAACGATGTCGAAGCCGCTGACCTTCAGCAAGTCGGTCTCGGCCCAGTCGGAAAACTTGGTCGAGACGTCAAACCGCGAGCTGACTCGGTAGACCTTGTCCTCGCCAATTTTTCGGACGTAGCGTTTTTCGTCTTCGCCCTCGACTTTATTGCCGACGATGAAGTCAGCGAGTGCGGTTTCCTTCTCGGAAATAGTTATTCGCGTCCCGCGTCCTTTGGTGGCAGGATTTTCCTCATCGAGAGGATCAATCACACCGAAACGTTCGTGGTCAGTTTTGCGGCGTGTCGCCAATGAACCCCGTTTCAGTCCGATCACGGATGCCGCCGCCTTCGCGAGCTGATCTTTGCCGTCGGCTGGATAGTTGTGGTACGAGGGAATCTTCCAACCGCCGGCATTTTGGACCGTGAACATTTTCGACGCGGCAGTCGCCGCATCGAACGAAACGACTCGCATCGACGTGGCCTTTCCGGCATCCGTGAAGTCGGGGTTGAAGTCCTTGCCGTACTCGTCCCCGTCGGCGAGCTTGGCGGGTTTGGTCAACTGGTTGGAAGTGAACGCCAACGCGGTTGACACGAGGGCAGTGGCTACGAAAGCTAAAGTGCGGGTCATTGACTGATTCATGGCAAGTTGCTCCGTCTGGGACGGTGGAAGTTGTGGGAAACTAGCGTTTCACGAGTCGGTCGGCTTCGACGTTGCGGTACTCGGCATTGATGCGGGTCGACAACACGATAACGCCCAGTACGATCGCCGGGATCGGTGGCAGCAGGATACACCACCAGCGAATCCAGTCCTCGTAGGCGCGAATCTGTTGCTTCGTTTTGGCTTCAATACTCTCAATTTTTTTGCTCTTCTCACGCTCAATGTTGGATCGGACCACGTCGAGCTTGCGCTGCTCGGTTTCGCGGGCGATCCGAATCTTCTGGTCCTTCTGTTGCGGTGCCAGAGTCGCATCTTTCTCGATGTCTTCGATGGTTTTCGTGAGCCGTTCCTGAGCTTTGGACATTTGCTCCTTCGCCTCGCCTTCGGCTTTGCCACGCTCGTCAGTCTGAGCTTTGCGGAAATCATCCGAGACCGCTTGCAGAGCGGTGAGCGTGCGCAGTTGAGCGCGGCGTTTGCGAAGGTCGATGTAAGAGGTCTCGCCGGCCAGCACATCCACGCAGTTGAGCACGAACTTGACGTTGTCGATTCGCAGGTTGGGCAACTGCTGCGAAGTTTCCAAGGAGAAGAGCTGATTGCTGATGAGGTCCGCGTCGGAAACGAAGATCACATTCAAGCCTTGTTGGCCTTTAATTTCTTTGCCGGTGATGTGTGCCGCCAGCGTGTAGGCTTCGTTCGTCAGTTGCCGCGGAGGATTGTTGTTGATTTCGATGCCGCCGCCACCAAAAGGATTGCCGCTCTGTTTGGTGATGTCCTCCCAAGCATGGACCCCCGATTTGGCGCTGGATCGCAACAACGCATCGAATTTCAGTTCGCTGCCCTGCCGCTGCCGAATGTTGCCGGGAAAGAACGTGAGCACTTCTTGAAGTCCGGAAGTGACGGGACTGGTCGGGTGAATCGCACTCGGATTTCCCGACTTGGTGCTGACGAACACCAATTCCGGTTGAATCATGTTGGCGAATTCTGGATGCAAGTTGACCCCCGCGACGTCGAAAATCACTTCGCCGTTATCCCAGGCGATCTCCAGCACTTTGAGCAACGAGGTCAACTTGCCCTCTTCCGCCTTGGGTTCTGGCTGCTGCTGCTGATTGAAGCCGCCCATCATGCCGCCTCCACCGGGACGCGGCTTGGGCATTCGCGGAGCCTGCGATCCCGCCCCGTCGAAGACCGGCAGCGGATCGTCGAAGATCAGCGTCGGACGCCCTTTCTTGACATAATCGACCAGGTTGGGCAATTGACCGGGGTTCAGCGATGAGGGCATCACCGCCACGAGGACATCGTATTTCTTTTCGTCAATTGGCGAGTCGGCCGGGACTTGCTCGACCTTGTACTGCTTTTTGAGTTCCATCTGGATCCGCCATTCGGGCAACTGCCGGAAGTGCGTCATGTCGAAACCACCGGCCACGCGAGCATCCGTGGTGAGCATGCCGACTGTCAGTCGCTTTTCGTTCGCGACGGTGCGGATCGAGCGAGTCAATTCGTACTCGATAGACGTGCCCGCCTCGAAGATCGGGACCACAACTTCATCCACCGGACTGCTGACCACGACACCCATGAAAACTTCTTGCACGCCGCGGCGACCGTCCTCGTCGGTGGGGACTTGCATCGATTGCACACCCAGCAGCCGAGCTTCTTCGGCTTCCGGTGTGAACGACGCTACGTCCACGAATCGAACGTCGAGTCGCGCACCACCTTCACGGTCGTACTGACGCAACAACCCCTTCAACCTTTTTTGAATGGCCACTTGCTCGCGCGGCACATCGGCCGAGATAAAGGCTTGGATCGTGACCGGTCGCTCGCTACTGATCTTGCCAATCAGCTCGCGCGTGCTGGGGGACAGCGTGAAGAGCTTTTCGGTCGTAAGGTCCAGATTGAGCGGAAACGCTTCGCTCATCTTGACCACCAGGACATTGACGCTGATCAGTGCGACGGCCACCGAGACCGCTCGCACGACGAATTGAATCCACATTGTCTGGCCGTCTTTGCCGCCGCTCCAATGCCGTTTGGAGATAAAGACTTCGTTGAGGTACAGCAGAAACGCCGTGAGCGACACGAAGTAAACGAGACTGGTCAGCGGAACCAGACCGAGGCTGTATTCCTTCAATTGTTCGGGCAGGCTTAGCGAAGCGAAGATGGGGTGCGCCACCGACAACTTGCCAACGAAGACCGGAATCGCCCCGATCGCGACTCCCAACACGAAGGCGACCGTCACGCTGTTGGTCAGTACCGAGGCAAACATGCCTGCCGCGAGCAATGCTCCGCCGGCCAGCCAGTAACCGAAGTAGGTCGTGAACAGCAGCCCCCAATCCGGTTCGGCGTACCATTCCAAGACAAACAAGTTGAATCCGGAAAACGCCAGCGCGATCGTGTAGACCGCCAGCACAGCCAGATACTTTCCGAGCAATACTTCAAAGTCGTTCGCCGGCAGTGTGAACAGCAACTCGTCGGTGCCTTGCCGCTTTTCCTCGGCCCAAGACGTCATGGTCACGGCCGGCACGATGAACAGCAGCAGCAACGGAAAATACTCGCTGAGCTGATCGAGCGTGGCGAGATTGTTCGTGAAGAACCGCGGGCTGAACGCCGCCGCCGCACATGCGACGACGAACACTACGATGAAGAGGTAGCCGATGACCCCCGAAAAATAGCTGGCCAGATTTCGCCAGAAAACGGCTTTAATCACATGACTTCGCATGGTGGGTTCCGTAGGGGGAAATTCCGAATCTCAAATCTCAAATTACGTCAGTCGGGCTTTGGTCAATTCGCGGAAGCGGCCTTCCATGTCGTGGCCTTGGCCTTCCATTTGTTCGACTGAGCCATCGAACACAATCTGTCCCGCGTTGATCAGCACGACTCGACTGCAACAGACCGCCACCTCGCGCAAGATGTGCGTCGAGAGCAGAATCGTTTTGTTTTTCGCGAGACTGTGAATCAAGTTGCGGACCTCGTGGACCTGATTGGGGTCCAGTCCGCTGGTCGGCTCGTCGAGGATCAGCACTTCCGGATCGTGCAGCAGCGCCTGAGCCATCCCGACACGCTGCTTGTAGCCGCGCGACAGCTTGCCGATCGTCTTGTTCCAGACGGCCCGGAGCGAGCATTTGTCGGTCACATATTCCAGACGACTCTGAAGGTACGGCCCAGCCATTCCGCGAGCATGGCCGAGGTACTCCAGCAACGACTTCGGAGTCATCTCGTGATACAGCGGGCCGTTCTCTGGGAGATAGCCGATCAACTTGACGGCATCGAGCCGATTGGTTGCCACATCAAAACCACCGATCCGAGCCGAACCTTCTGTCGGCGTCAAGAAGCCGGTCAGCATCTTCATCGTGGTGGACTTGCCCGCCCCGTTCGGTCCGACAAACGCCACGACCTCCCCTTTCGGGACGGAAAAGGTGACATCCCGAGTCGCCGCGAACGGCCCATAAAATTTGCTGAGGCCGCGTGCCTCGATCATCATGCCATGATGGCCATTATTGTCCGAGTTTTTGCTCATCAACCCGATCCTCGTTGGCGGAACCGATCGACTCCCGTCGTCGGCTCCGCGTTGACCACAAACACCAACAGCGGCCGAAACTCCGAAGCTCGGCCGCTGCCCAATTCGCTCGGCTGGCTGTCGGATCATCACACCCGACTTACAAGCCGCTGCGAATACGCAAGAAATTACTGGTCGCGTTGGATGAAGTCCAGCAACGCGAGCGAATGTTCTTCGGCGTTTGAGTTCGCGACAACGATCGGCCGCGATATGCTCCCTAGTCTTCCGATTCAAAAAAGGACCGCTGCGATGACTCGCTCGCAAAACTCAACCACGCCTGCTGGCTGGCCCATTGGGTTGTCGTTGCTGGCTGTTTTTCTGTGGATTCCAGTGACGGCCCGTTCCGAACCGACCAGCGGTTCCGACATTCCAGCCGCTGGCAAGATTTCTTTCGATCGCGATGTCCGGCCAATTCTGTCCAACCATTGTTGGAAGTGCCACGGCCCCGACGCCAAGGAACGCAAAGCCGGCCTGCGACTCGATCAGCTCGATTCAGCCACCACACCAGCCGAATCGGGCAAGACGGCCATCATCGCCAAGAAACCGGCGGACAGCGAACTAGTGCGGCGAATTCTGTCGGCTGATTCCGACGAACAAATGCCGCCAGCTTCCGAGAACAAACCGCTCAGCGCGGGTCAGAAAGAAATCCTCAAACGCTGGATCGAACAGGGAGCCACCTTCGAGCAACACTGGTCGTTTCGCCCAGTCACGCGGCCAGCGATCCCACCCGTCAAATCCTCAATCGAAAATCAAAAATCAAAAATCAAAAATCCCATCGACCACTTCATCCTCGCGCGGCTGGAAGCAGAGGGCCTGTCACCATCCCCGGAAGCCGATCGCGAGACGTTGATTCGCCGAGTCACGCTCGACATGACCGGCCTACCGCCGACCATTGCCGAGATCGACGAGTTCCTGAGCGACCGCGACGCGGATGCTTATGAAAAAGTGGTCGATCGGCTGCTCAAGTCGCCGCACTACGGCGAGCGGATGGCATTGGATTGGCTCGATGCCTCACGGTTCGCGGACACGAACGGCTACCACATCGACAACGGCCGTGACATGACTCGCTGGCGGAAGTGGGTCATCGACGCCTTCAATCGCAATCTGCCGTTCGATCAATTCACGATCCAGCAGTTGGCCGGCGATCTGTTGCCGGAACCATCCGAACCCGCCGCGGCACTCGAGCAAAAGCTCGCCAGCGGATTCCATCGCAACCACATGATCAACTTTGAGGGAGGTGCTTTCCCGAAGGAATATCACAACGCCTACATCGTCGATCGCGTCAACACGACTGCGACCGTGTGGCTCGGCCTGACGGTCGCGTGCTCGCAATGTCACGACCACAAGTACGATCCGTTAACGCAGCGCGAGTTCTACCAACTCTATGCCTTCTTCCATAACGTGCCGGAAAATGGGCTCGACGGCAAAAAAGGGAACGCCGAACCGCTGCTCAAACTCCCGACGGACGATCAGCAGAAACAACTCGTCGAGTTGGCTGGCAGCATCGCCAAGGTGGATGCTCGCCTGAAAACCGCGAAGGACGAAGAAGCCAAAACCCTCAAGGCCGACCTCGACCGGCTTCGCAAAGTTCAAACGGATCTCGAACAACTCATTCCGACCTCAATGGTCATGCGCGAGTTGGCACAACCTCGCGAGACGTTCGTGCTCATCCGAGGCCAATACGACAAGCCGGGTGACAAAGTCGAAGCGGAAGTTCCCGCTGTTCTGCCTCGGCTTCCCGAAGGGACACCTCGCAATCGGCTGGGACTCGCGCGATGGCTGACGCATCCATCGCACCCGCTGACTTCGCGAGTCACCGTCAACCGCTACTGGCAGTCTTACTTCGGCACTGGCCTCGTGAAGACGTCGGAAGATTTTGGTTCCCAGGGCGAGCCGCCATCGCATCCCGAATTGCTCGATTGGTTGGCGGCCGACTTCATGACAAACGAATCAACGCCGGCGGCCGCGTGGGATATCAAGCATCTCCAACGCTTGATCGTCACATCCGCAACGTACCGTCAAGTCAGTCGAGCGACGCCGGCGCTGATTGCACGCGATCCGGAGAATCGGCTGCTAGCTCGCGGGCCAAGACATCGATTGCCAGCCGAGGGGATTCGTGATTTGGCTTTGTCGGTCAGCGGGCTATTGCAACACAAAATCGGGGGGCCGAGCGTCTCGCCGTATCAGCCGGCCGGGCTGTGGGAGGAATTGATGGCGCGCGCGGACGGCAAAAACTGGACGGCTCAGGAATACTCGCAGAGTCACGGAGCCGACTTGTACCGCCGCACGATGTACACGTTTTGGAAGCGAACCTGCCCACCGGCGCAACTTGCGACGTTCGACGCACCCGACCGCGAGACCTGCACCGTCCGCCGAGCCCGCACGAACACACCACTGCAAGCGCTCGTGCTGATGAACGACCCGACCTACGTTGAAGCCTCGCGCAAACTGGCTGAGCGAATTCTGCTCGAAGGAGGTACGACGACCGAGGAACGCATCACGTTCGCGTTCCGGCTGGCGACGGCTCGCAAACCGACGCCGCGCGAGTTGACCGTGCTGCGGCGCGTCTTCGAGCAGCAACACGCCCGCTTCGGTGTCGATCCGGCCGCCGCCTCGAAACTGCTGTCGGTCGGCGAGTCAGTTCGCAACGAACAAGTCCCGGCTCACGAACTCGCCGCCTGGGCGGCAGTCGCCAGCGTGATCCTGAACCTCGATGAGGTCGTCACAAAGGGATGACGTCCGTCCGCATTGTCAGCCGACGTACGAATCGAACACTCGGACTTGTGCCCAGTTCGGTTTGCTCTCTTCGATGAACTGAATGTGACGCGGGTGGGCCTGGTAGTCGTCTTGAGCTTTCCGACTGTCAAAAACGACGTGCAGACTGACGTGAAACGCTCGGTCGTTGACGGGCCGAGCGAGGTCAGGCACCAGAGTACCGGCTGAGAAATAAACTTCGCCCGGATGCCCCTTGAGGTATTTGTGGCAAGCCTCAACCAGAGCTTGCTGTGTGGCGGATGAGGCGTCTTTCAGCGTGAAATAAACCATGTGTGCGAGATGCGAATTCGTGGTGTCGGCCATCCGTTTGATCCTTGTGAGTGTGGAGTCCATCAACAGCGAACCACATTCTGGCAGTCCAATTCGGTGACGTACAGTCCTCGCACTGGGCGGTCCGACTGCCCCCCAAAACAAAAAGGTGACGGATGTCTCATCCGCCACCCTTCCGCAGTCGTTGCGAATATTCTTCGCGGTTATGCGTCCAACCGATCCAACCATTCGGCCGAGAATGTGAACGCTTTGACGATCTCAGATTTCAAGCCGCGTACGGTGTTTATGCCGGAACCGCCAGAGACCGTGTCGCTATTCTCACCGCCGTCGACGTTGTCGTTGCCTTCCCCGCCGAACGCGACGTCTTTGCCGACTTCGCCTCGCAGCAGGTCGTTGCCATCACCGCCGATCAGCGTGTCGTTGCCGTTGCCACCGTACATGGAATCGTTGCCTTCGCCGCCAGACATCGCGTCATTGCCGTTGCCTCCGGTGAGGCGGTCGCGACCAGCGCCTCCACCGAGCGTGTCGTCGCCGTTGCCGCCGTTCAAGGTATCGTTGCCGTCTCCGCCTCGAAGCAGATCGTTGCCAGCACCGCCTCGCAGATCGTCGCGTCCAGCACCACCATCGGCCGTGTCGTCGCCAGAGCCACCGAACACGCTGTCGTTGCCATCGCCACCTAGCAATTGCACTCCGTGCCGAACCGAGGTTGCGACGATGATTGAGTCATTGCCGTCGCCACCGTCGATCGCCACTGAACCACCAAACGATTGATTCACCGCCGACAGAGTCAGACGGTCGGCACCTGCGAGTCCGTTGAGAAGAATTTCAGCGAGGTTGGGAGACCCCGCTCGGCTGAGGTCGAGGTTCACGCGGTCTTTTGTGGTCGTCCCATCAATTCGCAACGACTCGGTCCCATCGAGCGGTACGGTTTGATGTCCGTGTCCCGGCTTGCTGATGCGAAGCTCATCGCCCCGCAGCGATATCGCGATCGTTCCGCCTTCCTCGAGCAACGACACGCGCACCTGGCCAGTGACCACATTGACCGCCGCCAAGATCAGCCTGTTCTCGGCATCTGCCAAAGTTTCTGGAACATCGATGTATTCCCAATCGGAGGCACCATCGTCGGTCTCCGTGAACACCGGTTCGATATTGAGCGTGGCAACGTACGGCACATCCTGGATGTCGAACTCGCCGAGTTGCTGGCTGGGATCGGCAATATCCGTCGCGATCACCGAATTACTGGAGATCGTGTAGAGTACGTTGTCGATGTACGCGCTGCGATTGATGTAGCCGTCGTCAGAAACCGTTCCATTGAGTTGGATCGCCGACTCCCCGGATTGGTCGACGTCCACATGGAACACAAACAGTTCGTTGTGATAACCGGTTTCCCAGTTGTAGCTCGAAGCCGGGATCGCCAGAGTCTCCTTCGACGCGAACCAGCCGATTGCCTTGGAGTCCCATTCGGCGATCGACCACGTCCAACTCGGCAAGATATCTTCATCGACTTCGATCGGATTGTCGGGATCGCTGATGTCGTACAGCGTGACCTTCGTAGCCTGCGTGTCGGTGCTGCGTCCGACCGCGAGCAGGTGATTCTCGTCGATGACCTGCAGGTAGCTCGAATAGCCGGGGACTTCCAATTCACCGCGAATCACCGGAGCCGTCGCGTCGCTGAGATCGAACACGAACAGCGGATCGATTTGCCGAAACGTGACGACGAACGCTCGATCGCCATCGAATCGCACCGAGTAAATTTGCTCGCGGTCGGCGAAGCCGTCCACCGAGCCGACCGACGTCAGCGCGCCATCTATGTTCTCCAGGATCGTCAGGTTATTTGCTTGCGAAGAGGTGCCGGTTGCGGAATCGTAGCTGAACGTCGTCGTCGCGATTCGGAGCCGACCTTCAAATTCGTCGGCTGAGAATTGATTGTGCAGACTCCCGTCGACGACGCCGCTCGCTAGCAACTCAATCTCTCGTTCGCCGTTCGCCCATGCGAATTCCAGAATGCGAGTCTGCGTCGTGCCGGATTCGTAATCGTAAACCGGCGAGAAGACGTACAAGTGGTCCTGATTCGCGTAGATGCCGTTCGTCCAATCGACCAGCACCGAACTCGAACTGGCGAGACCCGGCTGTGAACCGCGCGTGTCGATCGACACGACCGAAAGCAACGAGTCGGACATCGCATCATTCACGCGAGCGATCGCCGCGACTTCGCTGATGGCCCCGTCCACTCCCAACCCATTGGCCGACAGGCTCTCGTACCGAGGCAAGACGCTGTCGACCAGCGAATCCAGATTCGCCCGCACGCGAGCGATGTACGCCTCGCGCGACTCGTAACGGGGGACTTCAATCCGCGGCGTGAACAGCTCGTATTTTTCCCCCATCGCATCACCAACTGGGTCGTCCTCGGTGGCTGTGATGTTCAGCGACTCCCCTGACACGACAGCGTCGTCCTCAAGGAAGATCGGCCTGCCAATCGGGCCGCCGTAGTAGTGAATCGGCCTGTCGATAGTCGTCATGCCGTCGAACTGCGGAGCAGGCAGCGCGATGTCATTGCTAGTGATGACGTGGACCTGACCGTTGAACGCTCGCGAATCGACGTAGTAACCGTCGAGCAAAGTTTGCTTGTCCAGAACCGGTTTCGACGGATCGGAAACATCGAACGTACTGACGATCGTGGTTGTCGAACTTGGAGCGAATCGAATGGCATCGAAGAAGACACCACCTCCAACACCACCGTAATTGTACTCCTGGGAAATCACTGTCAATCGATCGCCATCGAGGTACTCGGCGATGGCGTAGCCCTCGAAGCGAATTCGCGACAGCTCCTGCATCTGGTCCGCCGGGTACGCCTGCATGATGATCAGGTCGTTGCCATTGATCACGAACAAGTGCTTGCCGTCGTTCTCAATCAAATCCCCTTCATCGACTCCATCGACTTGCACGTTGGTTTCCGAATGATCCACGGAATCGGACATGGCGGCCAGAGCCATGAATTCACCGCCTCGTAAGTAGACCGGGCCGTGATACCACCACTGTGGCTGGCCGAAGAGGCCCTCGTATCGCTCCAACGCCCGCTCCAACAAGTATTCGCCGAACTCCTCGCGCGACGTGAAATTCGTGATGGCCGGCGGAGTCACTCCGAACGATTGAAGCGTCAGAATCTCTGAGTCGGAATCGTTCGATTCAACGGGACCCTCGACTGGGAGCGTTTCGTTCGGGTCTCCGGCAACCAACTCCGGAGTCGTGGCCGACATCAACGTTCGCACTTCCAGAACCTCGGATCGCCGAGATTGATTCCGCAAGCCACGACGCTTGGCGGTCTTGAACGAAGACAAACAAGGGAAGGACCAGCCGATTCGCTTCATCTAAAAAGACTCCTGCCAAGGGAACTCGATTTATTACACCGGACTCGAAACCCAAGTCAAGGTGCTATGTCTACCGTCAAACCGTCGCACCACCCGACAGCCAATCGGTCCACAGACCGAAAAAGTGAACCTCGCTGACCGCCACCGGCATTCTTTGCCGCACCTTCAGACCAAGCAGCCCGTTGACCGAAGACACCAATCAGCGTAGTTTGATGCCCGCATTCGCCAGCCGGTCTGGATCAGCTGGTTCCCACCTGACCTTCTCAAGAGGAGAAGCTCGCAATGTTGATGCTGTTTTCGCAACACGCTCACCCGAACCGTGATGGCATCGGCCGCCGTGATTTTTTGAAGATCGGCGGATTGGGTTTGGGTGGATTCGGCCTGCCGCAATTGCTTGCGGCTCGCGAGAAAGCCGCAAAGAGCGGCAAGTCTGTCAAAGACACATCGGTCGTTTGGCTGTGGCTCGGCGGTGGCCCAACGCACGTCGAGACGTTCGATCCAAAGATGACGGCTCCGGTCGAATACCGCAGCGTGACCGGCGAGGCCACAACTTCGGTGCCGGGCATCTCGATCGGCGGACAGTTCGAAAAGATCGCTTCGCAGGCCGAACACTTCGCCTTCGTCCGATCCTTCGCTCACACGAACAGTGGTCACGGTGGCGGCACGCATTTCCTGATGACTGGCTACGACAATCGCATGGTCGACAACGGCGGTCAGCCGACTCGGCCGTCGCTCGGTTCGATCACGGCTCGCGTGCGCGGAGCCAATCACAAAGAAACCGGGATGCCGACCTATGTGCGAATGGACGGCATCGGGGCCGATGGCCCGGCATTTCTGGGGACGGCCTACGCTCCGTTTGGAACGAACAACCAAGCCAAGACAAACATGTCGTTGCGGACCTCACTCGAACGAGTCGAAGATCGCCGCGCGTTGCTCGACGGTTTTGACCGCTTCCAGCGAGACGCGGATCGCACCGGCTTGATGACCGGTTTGGATGCCTTCGAGAAGCAAGCTTTCAATCTGGTGCTCGGCAATTCGACCGATGCGTTCGATCTCAAGAAAGAGGACAAGGGCGTCGTCGCAAAGTATGGCAAGGGTCTCGGCGAACAACTGCTGATTGCTCGCCGGCTGTGCGAGAAAGGCTGCGGCTTCGTGACGCTGAACTATGGCGGCTGGGACATGCACGGCAACATTCTGCAGGGCATGAAAGGTCGAGCTCCAATGTTGGATCACGCCGTCGCAACATTCGTTCAAGACGTGCAGGAGCGCGGCTTGGGCGAAAACATTCTGCTAGTCATCAGCGGCGAATTCGGACGCACCCCCAAGATCAACCGCAACGCCGGTCGAGATCACTGGGCTCCGCTCAGCACGCTTGCTCTGTCCGGCGGCGGACTGAAAATGGGACAAGTCGTTGGCGAATCCGACTCGAAGGTCACTCGCCCGCAGACCCGCCCCATCACGCCGCAGGACTTGATGGCCACGGTCTTCGACGTGCTCGGCATCGAACTGCAAACGCAATTCACCAATCAAGGAGGCCGGCCCGTTTTCATGGTCGAGAACGGCAAACCGATCCCAGAATTGACGACCCTCGCTTGAGCCGCAACGGACAAGCCGATCAATACAGAACAGCCTGGCGACGACAAAGTCGTCGGGCTGTTTTTGTTGGAACGTGAGAGTCGGTCGATCTATTTTCGGAGCATCGGATTGTTGATGACCCGTCGCGCCGCCGTGGCCGAATTGCTGGCATTGAGCGGCTCGAAACGGCAATCCTCGTGTGAGTAGGCCAGCACCTCACCGGTTTCGAGATGATAGACCCAGGCGTGCAAAGTCAGTTCACCGCGTTGTAGTTTCACGGCGACGGCGGGGTGCGTCTGGATGTTTTCGATCTGCACGAGGACATGTTCCTGCACGGCAATCTCGACCAGTGCGTCGCCGGTGGCGTGCGTGTAGTTCTCGGCAATGATCCGCCGCGTCGTCTCGGCGTGCTGCAGCCAGCGGCTCACGAGCGGCAGGACTGCCGCCTTCTCGGGCTGAAGCAGAGCTTGAACGGCTCCGCAACGCGAGTGCCCGCAGATGACAATGTCGCACACGTTGAGAGCCGCGACCGCGTACTCAATCGTCGCGGCCTCGCCGCCATTTGAGGCTCCGTATGCCGGCACGATGTTGCCGGCGTTCCGCAACACGAACAGCTCGCCCGGACCGGACTGCGTGATGAGATTCGGATCGACTCGCGAATCGGAGCAGGTCACGAACAACGCGCTTGGACTTTGTCCCGCAACGAGCTTGTCGAAGAAATCTCGCTCTCGCTGAAAGACTTGCGATTGAAACTGATGCATGCCGGACAACAAGTGTTCCATGACAATCCTCGACGTGATTTAAATAGAACGCAGTGTGTCGAGTTCACGGACGACGGCAAGTCACTCGTTCGCAACAGGGTTGAAACTTCACGCCCAGCGACGACACTCAGAGGCACACCTTTACATTTCCGAGGACGATATGCCAAACGAATCGAGCTTTCAGGATCACGCCTCCGAATCATCCAATGTCGGCTCATTGGGCTTTGCGGTCATCACGCTGTCCGACACACGCACGGATGCTACCGACATGAGCGGCAAGTTCATCAAGAACGCGCTCACCGAAGCCGGCCACAAAGTGCCGTATTATCGAGTCCTCAAAGAAGACCGCGTGAAGATCAAGACGACTCTGCAAGATTGCCTAGCCGATCCGGATGTGGCGGTCGTCATCACGAACGGCGGAACCGGGATTGCGTCGCGAGATTCGACGATCGAGGTGCTGGCCTCCATTCTTGACAAGCAGCTTGACGGATTCGGCGAGCTGTTTCGGATGCTGTCGTACCAAGAGATTGGCCCGGCCGCGATGATGAGCCGCGCCTTGGCCGGCATCGCGAAGAACCGAGTGCTCTTCGCGATCCCTGGCTCGACGAACGCCGTGAGGCTGGCGATGGAGAAATTGATCCTGCCGCAGGCCGGACATGTTTATTGGGAACTCAACAAGCACCTGATTACGAAGTAGGATGAACACTCTTGTCCGTCTTTCCGACAAGAGTGCCCATTCTACTTTGGCGTTGGCCACTTCAGATGTCGGTGCAGGAACTCGTAGGTCTGCACACCATTTATTTTGTGCGGGCCATTGAAGACTTCCATCTCCGTCTGGTCGCCGATGCCCAGCTTGTCGTAGTGGCGTTTGACCTTGGAGAATTCCCACGCGACCCATTCGTCCGGCGCGACGCCGTCGTCGTGACCGCGCTCGACCATGAACGGTCGCGGAGTCATCAGGTACGACAGTTCGGCGTAGTTCGCGAAGTGACCCATGTTCCACTCGAAGATTTCGTACTCGCCGGTGAAGACGTAACTGTAGCCGTCCTCGTCGGACGTGTTCTTCTTGACCCACTCGTTGTAGTCCGCCGAACAAATCGAGAGGCAGTAACCCGGCCGCTTGTCACTCGGCACGAGCATCGGCGGCACGCGCACCGCCGTCTTGCCGCCGTAGGACAGTCCGTAAAACGCCAGCCGCGAGGAATCGACGAACGGCAGCGAAGAGAGCCAATCCAGCGTCCGCTGATGCTGCGGGATGATGTAGCTGAACAGCGATCGCTTGAGCGGATTCGATTTCCTCTGCAACGTGCGGAAGCGATCCTGGCCGCGATATGGGTTCTGCGGCGCGTAGGTAATGAAGCCACGTTTGCAGAGTTCCGAGGCGAACGCCGAGTAATACTTGAAGCCGTCCACGTCCTTGCGGATCGTGTCGACGGGCACGCCTTCCAGGCCGTGCTGGCAAACGACGACCGGTCGCTTCTCGCCCGGCTTGAGATCGTTCGGAATCAATAGCACGCCGCCGGCGATCACGTCCGGGTAGACGTCGAGCACCACTTCATACGCTTTGTACGGCATGTTTGGCTCGATGTTTGCGAAAACACGCGTGCGCGGGTTGAGCGGCATCGTCGGTTCCGGCAGCTTGCCGATCATCTCGGCGTAAACAAATTGCCTCAGTTCGTCGGCGGTCGCGACCCACTCGGCGACTGACGATCGTTTCGCTTTCGACCAAAGTTGATCGCGCACCTTCGGACTGAGCCGTAGCAAGTTCTGTGTGAAGACGGTCATCTCTTTGATTTGGCTCTGCTGCCGAGCTGTCGCGTCCGTGAAGACTTTCACTTCCGACAACTCTTTTCCGGGCGCGGCGAACTGCGCGAGGCCCAAGCGTTTGAGGAATTCCGTTAGCACGACATCCGTGCCGGTCGGGCCGTCCCCTTCGCCGCTGGCTCGGAAGAAGAGTTTGTCGCTCGCCTTGAGCTTCTCGAAATGCGGCCTCGTTCGATCGACTTCCAATCGGACAGAGGCCAAGGTCGCCGTTTGAATCTTTCCAGGAGCAGCACCACCGCGACGTCCCTGCTTCGATGCCACTGGACCTTTGGATTCGGGAATCCCCGCCGCTTCGATGACCAATGATCGCGGAGCAATCAAACTCGCCAGTTCTGCGTCGCCGAATTCTGTGAGCAGCGCCCAAACGTTGCGATAAATCGGCTCTTCCCAAACCGCTTCACGCTGCTGGAAGTAGCCTGAGACCAGCACCGCGTCGATACGCGAATCGGCCGCGCCGGAGTACAACGCGAGCAAACCGCCCTCGCCAACACCAGCTACACCGATCGGCAAGTCTTGTTTTCCGGTCTCATTCAGGCGAGTGAAGATGTCAACCGCCGCGAGCACTTTTTGGACTTCGTAACCGATGACGTGGCGGCCCATCTCAAAGGACATGCGATAGACGTACTCGCGATGCGACTGATTCGTGAACGCGACGTACGGGCTACCGGCAAACGTGTCATCGCGGCTGATGAGCGTCGGGATCAACACTTGCACGCCGTTCTCCGCCAACCGCTTTGCAATCAGCGACTTAGGATCGACGCCCGCCGCGAGACCGGCAAATTGTTCGGGAGTCCAGTCCGCATCCGGCAAGACGACCGCGCGAGCTTTCACTTCCTTGGTCGGCTGTAACAGCAATCCCTCAGCGGTGATTCCCGCCAAGACTTGCCACCGCACCGCATGGATTTCGAAGCCGTCGCCGGCGGCGACCTTCGAGCCATGCTCGGTGGTCACCAGAAACTCGATCGTCGAATTCGCAACTCGCGGATCGACCGCACCGATGTTCGTGAGGAATCGCTGTCGGTTCGCGGAAACACTCTTTGAGTACGCTTCGGCTGACGAGTAATCCCGTTTCCACATCGCATCGCGGCGCTTCGGTGAATCTTCCAACTCTCGCAGCGCGAACTTGTCGATGCCGTTGACCATCACGACATCCAGCGGATCGGACATCACGAGTTTTTGCGTTCCTGGAATTCGATCCGCCTCATCGGCCCATCCCATCGGCCCGAAGGCAAGTGAACCGCACAGAAGACCTGCGATCCACAGTTTGCAATCCCGCGCAAGTTGTCGTCTCATGTTGCCCTCATCGATTACTGGTGGAATGGCATGACTCGCTCAGCCGAAACGTCCGAGGTGCGGCATTGCACACCTTCGACCGGCGAACGGCAAGTTTCACGACAATCGGAAATTGGATTGCGATTCGAGTCTGACCAACGACGACTCGCCTTCACCAATGAAAAGACCTTCGGGCTTTTCAGCTCGAAGGTCTTTCGATTGCGAATTCGGTCGATTCTTAGCCAACCACTATTCCTTCTTCTCCGCCGGGGCATCGCCCTCTTTCTTCTCGGCCGGAGCGTCCCCTTCCTTCTTCTCGCCACCTGCCGCGGCATCGGCACCGGCTGGAGCAGCCGAATTCTTCATCTTTTCCATCATCGCAGGGTCGGGCATGTTGGTGTTTGGGGGGGGACTACCAGCACCAGCACCAGCACCAGCACCACCGCCACCGCCATCTCCACAACCGATCGCGAACGCGACCATGCCACATCCCAGCAACATCGCCAACTTTTTCATAATCTTTCCCCTGTTGTTTGAAGTTCTCCGAAGGCCAACTCGCAGACTATCTGCGTTGGTTCTATTGGTCGCTTCGGGTAGACCACAAGATACACAGTTCTCGCCAAATATTCCCGACTGCGACTCATCTATTATTTTTGTTCTCCAGAATTTGACCGGACGAGTCTCAACCGATGTGAACTCGCTGATTTGGTCTCCAACATCTTTATTTCGGGGACAACCAGTCAATTGTCAAACGCGGTAATTCGTAGACCTTGGGCGATGTCGGCGGCTGGCAACTGATCCCGCGAAGGCCGAGGAGTCTAACGAACAACTCCGCCATGATTTGCGTCGAGAAGACTGTTTCTTAACGCCGGCAAGCTCAGCGGAATCGGAAAAGTTTCACAGGTCCACGTTGTTTCCACTCAACTTCACCATTCAAACAGGCCGAAAACTCTGAGTAACCGTCAAAACCGGCAGAGTCACCATGTCTTTGCCGGACGGCCAATCCGCCCACGATCGAGTTTGAAGCACCCCGCCTCAGTTAATGAGGCGACCAGCGGTGGTTCAGAACCCGAGGTGGGCCGAACAAGCGACCCCCATCGGAACTGAGTGGAACGACCCATGAACATGAAGCGTGCGAGATTCTGGCGGAATCTGCTGCTGTTCTCGGCGTTGTCTGGAGCGGCCTCGCTGCCTCAGACGCATGCCCAAGAAGGCGTATCGCGAGTTGGCGACGGCTCTGCCGGGCCAGGTTCGGCCGGCGTGCCGACACCGGAGGGCTTTGCCCCGTTGTCGCCGTCTCCGTACATGCCCCTTGATCCGGGCTACAATTTCCCGCGACCAATGCCGCCCGGACTGCCCCCGGCATCGGACACGCTGCGAAATTCGCGGCGCGATTCGTTTGGTCCGAGATTCGACATCGGTCAGTTTCTCGGCGACCGGTTGGGCGTGAATGACAACGACACGAACTTCAACTTCCTGTTGCCGTTCTTGATGGGCTCCGAGAACGACGTGTTGTTCATTGACGGCCGTGGCGTCGCGACATCTCTCGGCAGAGGCGCTGCCAGCGCCGGCATTGGCTTCCGATCTTATGATCCGACGTTCAATCGTTTGTTTGGTATCTCAGGCTGGGTGGACTACGACCAGGGTCATGCTCGCACCTACCAGCAGGCGGGCATCAGCTTCGAGTCGCTCGGCACTTGGATGGACGTCCGCGTCAACGGCTACATTCCGTTCGGGACCACATCGAATTTGGTGGGCAATTCAACTGTTGCTGGTTCACTGGACACACGGACGATTGGCGGTTTCTCGCAACTGTCCGTCCTTCAGCGTCAACTGACCGAGTCGGCCTATCATGGCTTGGATGCGGAAATCGGCGGGCCGTTGCCGTTGCTGGGACGCTACGGTGTCTCGGGCTACGTTGGCGGATACTGGTTGGATTCCAAGACAGATGCGGTTGCCGCTGGTCCGCGCGTGCGGTTCGAAGCGAACGTCACCGACAGCATGCGAGTCAGCATGATCGCGTCGGACGATCCCGTCTTCGGCACCAACGCCTGGGTGAATTTGAATCTGACGTTGCCGGATGGCCGGCCGCGACGGTGGTTCCGACCCACCGAGGTACACGATCGCTTGCTCCGCACTGCCGAACGCAGCTACCGCGTGCAGGCACACACGCGAACGGACTTTGTCCCAACGCCGGTCCTGGTCGCACCCGGCGGTACTCCGAACAATCCTCAAGGCAGTTTCGCCGGACAACCCGTCCGCGTGATCTTCGTCGACCCCGATCGTTTGACCAACGGAAACGGAACGCTGGAGAGTCCCTTCAACACGTTGCAGGGATTCGCCAATGTCGCGGCCAATACGCTGATCGTTGTCGATGGCAGCCTCTCCGGTAAGACGGTCGCCGGCAATCTGACGCTGTTCGGCGGTCAGAAACTGGTGAGCACTTCGATCCTGGCGGCTGGCGGAGTGCAACTCGACACGAACTTGGGCACGATCACGGTCCCCACGCCGACTGGCTTCGGCGACGCGAGTCCGGTCTCTCCGGTCTTCTCGAATCCCGCAGGCGGAACGCTCGTCACGCTCGGTGGAAACCGCATCGAAGTGGCGGGAATCACGTTCGACGGCTCGACCAGCAATGCTGCGATTCCCAACGCGACGGGCATTGCGGGAGCGAACTTCACGGACTTCAACATCCATCACAACACGTTCCGCGACTATTCGAACGCGGTCGTGATGTCGAACGTGCGCGGCGTCGGCCTGTTCCAAGCGAACACGCTGACCGGCACGCCGGGCGTTTCGGTCGACGGCTTCCGGTTGACGAATTCGGGAGTCGGAAGTTTGGACTTGTTCATCAACTCGTTTGAACCGCCCGCCTCGGGATCAGGCTCCAGCCTGTTGGCGAGTGCGAACTCCTTCACCGGCAACGACAACGCCGGTATCAACATCACGGCTCGCAATCGAGCGGTCATCAACGCGCACATCGTGGACAACACGATCAACAAAAACGGGCAAGGCATCATCCTGGATGCCGCCGCCACGCGCAGCGTCATCAACGCTTCGATCGTCAGCAACAAGATCGACGGCAATCGTAACGGCGAGGATCGGAATCTCAACGGCATCCTCGATCCGGGCGAAGACCTCAACGGCGACGGTGTGCTGAACGCCGGCAACGGTGTGTTGCTGATGGCGAATGCTTCGACGCTCAATCTCGCCCAACTCGGCGAAGATGTGAACTCCAACGGAGTTCTCGATCCGTCCGAAGACACGAACGGCAATCGTGTGCTCGATCCCAGCGAGGACACGAATGGCAACGGAGCTCTCGATGTCAGCGAAGACATGAATGGCAACGGCATCCTGGATGCCGGTGAGGACACCAACGGCGACGGCCTGCTCGACACGATCACCGAAGACACCAACGGCAACGGCATCTTGGACACGGGCGAGGACACCAACGGCGACGGCCTGATCACCACGAGGTTGACCGAAGATACGAACAGGAACGGCGTACTCGACCTGAGCGAAGACAAGAACGGCAACGGCACTTTGGACGCCAGCGAGGATACGAATGCCAACGGCATCCTGGATGGCGGTTATCTGATGGCCAGCAACACGATCACCGGCAACACCGGGGACGGCGTCGCGGTTCAGAGCCTCAACAATTCGATCGTCAACATGTTTGTGGTCGCCAACAACTTCGGCTCTCCGACAGATCATTCGACGGGCAATCGCGGACGCGGCCTGTCGATCACTGCGAACAGCGGTACGGTCAACGCCAACATTGGGTTCCTCCCGAACGAGGACACGAACTTCAACGGCGTGCTCGATGCCGGCGAAGACACGAACGGCAACGGCACGCTGGATGGCGGCGATCCGCTCGACGCCAACAATTTCGTCGCCAACCGCGCGGGTGGTCTGTTCGTTGACCTCAGCGGAACCGCGGTCGGCAATATCGTGGCGATCAACAACACGATCACCGGCCAAGGCAGCGGCAACTTGACGTTCACCGAAGATCTTAACTTCAACGGAATTCTCGACGTGGGTGAAGACACGAACGGCAACTTGCAGCTCGACCGCTCATTCGTGATTGCCGGCGTGAACAATGGCACGGCCACCGGCAATCCGTTCTCATTCGTCAACAACTCGCAACAGGGTAACAGCATCACGGGGCTGACCTGGAACCTCGCTAGTGCGGCGTTGGAATTCAACACGACCGGAGCGAATTCGACGGTCTTCACCCCGGCCAACGGCACCGAGGTCGTGACGGAACTCTCGACCGTCAACGGCACCTTGAATCCGTTCCAAGTGACCGATCAGGCGACCTCTTTGGATTTGCGGTTCACCAACTTCCAATCGACCAATGGAGTCTTGGACGTCGTCGAAGACGCGAATGCCAACGGTCAGCTCGATCCGGGCGAAGATCGGCCGAGCCAATTCGATTTCAACATCGGTACCAGCGGAGCGGGCGGCGCGCCGACCTTGTTGACGGGTGCCAACTTCATCGGATCGCAAATCGTCGCGACGTTCTCCAGTGGGCAAGTGCTGACCGGCACGATGCAGGCGGTCGCGGGCAGCCTCACGGATTCGGAGTTCGTCCCGTCGGCCAACGGCAATAACTCCGGCAGCGGGCCGGGCGTCGAATTGCGAGTCTCGCAATCGGCCGTGCTCACGAGTCCGACCTTTATCAGCAACAACATTCAGTTCAACGGTGGAGCGGGCTTCGTGGCGAGTGCCACAGAAGACGGCCAAATCAACGGCCTGGTGCTTCGCGGCAACACGATTCAGAACAACGGCTCCGGGGCCGGCAACGAAGATCTGAACGGCAACAACCGGCTCGATCTGAGCGAAGACGTGAATCAAAACGGCGTATTGGATTTGGGAGTCGGAGGCATCCGGTTGAGCACCTTCGCGGCAAATTCTGCGCAGATCAACGGCTCAATTGTGAACAACACGATGTCGAACAACATCGGCCCCGGCATATCCGCGACAGCCGACAGCGGCGCGATCGATCTGTCGCAGATCGACACCAACATCTTCGACGGCAATTCGACGAGCGTCATCTTGAACACGCTCAACAACGGCACGATCTCGACGCGAGTCACCAACAACACAATGAACACCAGCGTAAATGACGGCTTCGTCGGGAACGCGGATACGGGAACCATCACGCTTAATCAGTTCAGCGGTAATACCCTTAACGACGCCGGCGGCAACGGCATCCTGCTGGCCGCACTGAACGGTGGCAGGATCGACATTCCGAGTTCCGAAGACATCAACGGCAATGGAACGCTGGACGGCAACAACAGCGGTACATTGGACCTCGGCGAAGACGTAAATGGCAACGGGTTCCTCGATCTTGGGATGCGAGATAATCTGCTCAACAATCCGGTCGACAACGGACTGTTCGTGACCGGAACGGACGGCACATTTAACTTGGGCACGGTGTCTGGCTTGTCGGTCAATCGCGTCATCGCTGGCAACGGCGGCATCGTGATCGACGTCACCGACAGCGTCACGAACGGCACGTTCATCGGCAACAGCCTGATCGGCGACCCGACGAATAACCCGACCGGTGGCGTTGGTTTCAGTCTGACCGCGACGAACGGCACGTTCAACGTGACGATCGGTGGTCCCAAAGCGACGGACCGCAACGTGATTCAAAGGAATCGTGGTGCCGGTATCGCAATCCTGGCACAGAACAACGCAGTTGGCACGTTTGGCATCAACAACAACTTGATCACCGGTACGGCCGATGACACCAATGCGACGACGCCGTTCTCCGGCCAAGGCATCTACGTCGGGACTGCCACGTCCAGCGTTCTAACGCTGTCCACTGCCACCTTCAACAATTCAACCATCGTCGACAACGTGATCGGTGACGCGGCAGTTGCGACGTTGGGAAATGCGGGGGGCGGAATCTTGGTTGAGGTCGGCGATCAATCGACGCTCAATGGCCTGACGATCGACAACAACCTCATTGGCAGTAACGGCCCCGCCGCCCCCGCGGTGTTTGCAGCGAATTCCGCGAACGTCGTGAACGGCATCACGTTCCTTCGCACGAACGACGCCGTGATCGACAACGCTTTGATCACGAACAACCAAATTACGAACAACACATTCAACGGCGTCTATCTGCATGCACTTGGCGGTGCGGCTGACACCTTGGACTTCACGCTGCGTGGAAACACGATCACAAACAGTGCCTTCGATGGAATTCTTCTGTGGTCGGAAGCCGATGCCCACATCAATACGGTGATCGACGCCAATCAGATCACGAACAACGGCCTCAATGGCATCTCGACGAACGAGACGGTGGTTTCGGACTCAGACGCGGCGATGCATTCTGGCGTCTGGACGAAGAATACGATCAGCAACAACGGTGGCCGAGGCATCTTCCTCGTCAATACAAACACTAATGCGAGCACGTTGATCATCGGACAACTGGGAACTGATCCCGCCGACGGTCTGAGTCGGGGCAACACCATCGCAGACAACGGTATGAGCGGCGTGGAAGTGGACGCCACCGGAAACCTTGAGTTCAACAATAACATGATCGCCCGAAACGGAGCGAATCCGACCGCATTGGGTGTGACCGACGCCAATGGTCTCGGTGGAATTGATTTTAACCGTCTCGCGTTGAGCAACCTACGAACACGCCTCATTAACAACATCATTGTGAACAACACGGGAACCGGTATCGAGTCAATCGCTTCGACTGGCCAGACTATGAGTTACACGATGCTCGGCAACCTGATCGATGGCAATACGGTTCGTGGCATCGACCTGTTGACGCGAGAGAATGGAAATACCAACGCCCGAATTGGCGACGGAACGGCCGCTGGAGCTAACTCTGTCTCCAACAACGGTCTGGAGGCCATCTACATCGTGAACACGGCGTCGGCGACACAGCCGCAAACAGGGAACGTGCTGTTGGCGAATGGAACGATCAACGTCGCTCCTGGGAACTCGCCGATTACCTTGGTCGATATTCAAGGCAACTCAATCTCGGGCAACAACAACAACGGAACATTCCAATCCGGTGGGTTGTCGCTGCTAGCAGGATCGAGCGACTTGTTTGGAAATGGACGGCTCACGGGACGGGTCACCAACAACATGTTTAGCGGAAATCAAGGTCTGGATGTCTTGGCACAGACGTTTGTTGCCAATCCGGACGAGGAGGCTCCGCCGCCGGTGGCTCGGCTAGACCTCGTGTTTGCGAATAACTTCGGGGACGCCCTTGACGTGAACCAAAACAACGCCGTCTACATTCTCAACGATATTCCATTCGACGTGAGCCGGATGCGGGTCGAGCAAGGATTCAACACGACGGGATTCCTCAACGGACAGCCTGGTGGATCGGGCGAATTTGATGTGCCGAACCCCTGGAACGTGGTACCGGCGGGAACCATCAGCAACAACATCAACAACTTCTTGTTCCCGTGACCATGAGGCGGGGGGCCGAATGCCGATCGGCGCGTCGTCTCGTGGGGGCGAGGCGACGTGCCGTCGGCTATTTTTTGTGAATTCGGAATGGGGAAGGTAGAACTCCCGGCCTTAGCACTCCAACTTCCGCACTACAACTTCCCCATTCGATGCAAAGGATCGTCCATGCGAATCACTCGGCGTTCCTGGTTGACAGTGTTCTTCGTTTCGGGCCTGACGGGGTTTGGTCGGCCGGGACTCGCACAATCACCACGCAAGCCGATCAAGACCGCGCGGCTGACGGATGATGGATTCGTCAAGACTTCAGAGACCGAGGTCTCGCTCGAATTGATCGCCACCGCGACGGCGTCCAGCGAGCACGCTCAGGCGTGGGGACAGCGGTTGCAAAAGCTCGGCTTCCAGTTTCAAACGCGGCAGGCGGTCGCCGGCGACAAGGCGGAAGTGAAGGAACAAAAGCTCGGCCAATTGCGCCGAGTCACCATCGTCGCGGTGCTTGATCGCAATGGAAAAATCGTTTGCAACGACCGCGCGTTCACGCTCGCCGAAGCAGACAAGCTGGCCGAATGGCTTCGCGAACTCAAAACCTACGGAGCTCAAGGAGCACCGCACGGCAAGCCACTATTCGGACTCGACGACCGACAATTCGTGGGCGTGATGCGTGAACTGAGCGTGCCCGTCGAGATCGACACCGAAGGATTGTCGCTGGAAGCCGCGCTCGCCAAGTTGCCGTTGCCGGAGAAGCATCCGCTGCGAATGACGCCCGAAGCGCAACGAGCCACTCGCAATTTGGACTCCGACAAGAAACTACGAACGGACGCTCGCGGACTGAGCGTCGGCACCGCGCTGGCCGCGACGCTCGGTGAGTTCGGCCTCAGCTTCAAACCACTCCGTACGCCGGACGGCAAAATCGAACTTGCCGTCTCACCGCGCGAAGCAGGTCAAGATGCCTGGCCGATCGGCTGGCCGCTGGACCCGGAGAAACCCCAGGGACAACTCGTCCCCGCGCTCTTCAAAACGGTCCCGGTCGCGCTCGATGATGTGCCGCTAACCGACGTGCTGACCGCCGCGTCGCAAGCCTCGGAAGTTCCGCTGCTCATCGACCATCACGCGATCGAACGTGAAGAGATCGACCTGAGCGAACTCAAAGTCACCGTGCCGAACCGCAAGACGACCTGGGGCCTGTTGCTTCGACAGGTCACGTTTCCACACAAGCTGGGCCGCCGCATCGTCGCCGACGATGCCGGAAAACCGTTCGTGCTGATAACGACGCTGAAGGAAACGCTGAAAGAGAACCCCGCCACGAAGTCTAAGTAGCCCCGTCGCTCTGAGATAGGAGAGCCGACGACGGATCAAGCGTGGTTTTGCACCGAGCCTTTCCGAGTTCAATCGGGATCGAGCGACTCTCGGCTTTCCTGTCTCGGAGCGACAGGGCTACTTTGCAACGCCTTCGCCGAGCGGACAAGGCCGACAAACTCCGAGCGATAGCCCGACTTGTCCACGCCCAACGATGATTGAGCAATCTCCGCCACGGCGTCGAGCGGCGAGTGACGCAGGATCGTGCCGAAGCTGGCAACGCTCGCCGCGAAGCGGAAGTCGCCCGAGGCTTTCGCGAACGCACGGCCATCGTCGGTCAACGGCATCTCGATCAGCGAGCTCTTGTCGGCATCGGGTTCTTATAGCGTAGTTTGATCGTCAGCAGTTCGCTGCTTTGAGACTTCAACTTAGCGTTTTGAATCTTCAGCTCGTTGATCTTGGAAACCGTCGCCGCAATTTCCGAGCGGAGTTTAGCAAGCCCCTCGTTGGACTTGGTGCCTTCGCCTTTTAAGTATGCCGGCGAGCTCACGTCTGGCTGGTACTTTGATTTCTCTCCGGTCGGTTCCTTCGGCGGAACCGGCAACTTGCTCGGCGGGATGATCTCGTACAACGCGGTGACCGTGTGGCCAGCTTCGATTTCGCCAGCGTCTTTCGTGTCGTCGTGGAAATCTTGAGCGGCCAACATGCGGTTCTCGTAGCCGATCAAGCGTTACGCGCCGACCAGAGCCGGGTTGAACTCGATCTGGATTTTCACGTCCTTGGCGATCGTGATCAGCCTGCCGGTCATCTGTTCGACGAACACCTTGTTGGCTTCGCGGAGCGTATCAATGTAGACCGATTGGCGGTCGCACCCACGCCGTTGGCGTTGGGGTTAAACGATTCTCATTCCACGTACAAAAACCCATTCGACGCCAGCAGCATCTGGCAGAAGTCGATCCAAGCTCGCGGCGAAGCGTTCTCTGCCGGCTCGTACGCGCGAGTTTGCTCTTCGACAAATGACAGTGACGCACGCAACTCGACGTCCGAAGGGGCATGACCAGTCGCCAGCTCGAAGGCCAATCGCGCGCGGTGCCGCGGATCGGGCGGTGCGTCGCGCTCCAAACGCCGATGGAACTCGGCCGCACGAGCCAGCGAGAATTCCGAGTTCAACTGGCTGAGCGATTGCAGCGGCATCGTCGTCGTCGGCCGCTGCACGCAGTTGAACGTCACGGCTGGAGCGTCGAACAGATTCAACAGACTGAGCGTTTGCGTCCGCCGCTGCTGCAAGTAGACCGAGCGCCGATAGGCTCCGGGTTGCGAGTCCGGGACGATGACCTCGGCCGCACTGCTCCGCTGCGTCGGCACGTACGGTCCACCGAGTCGGCGCTCCATTGAATCGCTGACAATCAGCATCCCATCACGAATCGCTTCTGCATCCAATCGCCGCACGGGCTGCCGCCACAACAGTCGGTTTTCGGGGTCGACCGCGAATGCCGCGTCGTTGAATTCGCTCGATTGCCGGTACGTCGCAGAACTCAGAATCGCTCGATGCAGTTGCTTGATTGACCAACCAGAGGCAACGAATTCGACAGCTAGCCAATCGAGAAGTTCCGGATGCGAAGGAATCGCGCCGCTGACTCCCAGATTGTCGAGTGTCGCGACCAGGCCGCGACCAAAATGACGCTCCCAAAGTCGATTCACTTGCACACGAGCCATCAGTGCAGAAGCGGGCGAATCGGTGCTCGTGAACCATTCCGCGAGGCCAATGCGGCGTTTCGATGCAGGCGTCGATGCGACCGTCCCCGCAATCACCCGCAGCGGTGAGGGCTGCACGAACTCTCCCGGAGTCGTCACGTTGCCGCGCAACAGGATCGGCACGTTCGGCGGTTCGGGGGCGACGTCGCTGGCCCAGGCGATCTTGCCGGGGCGTGCCGTCTGACGCTTCTGAACATCGGCAACCGCATCGGCCAGCGTCTTGCGGCGTGATTCGTATTCGGTTCGAAACGTCTTCAACGCGGTTTGGGCTGCCTCGTCCTGAGTGCTGCCGGTCGAGGACTCGACGGTGACGTTGTCGACGATGAAGCTGCGGTTACAGCAGAACTCGAAACCGAAGCCGCCGTCCGGCAAGTCAGCGGCACTGAGTTCGAGCGTCCGATCTTCCGGCAGCCAATCGACGAGTTGTTCGAGCTTGAATTTCGTCCCGTCGAGATTCGTGACTCGCACACCGAAGTTGCGTCCTGGAGCGTAACCGCTTTTACCGATCACGCCGCGATGCGATTGATCGGTGCCGGGATAATCCAGATGCACCGCCGCTCCGCCTGCCGGATTGCCATCGATCAAAATGTTGCCGCCAGCGGTGGAACCGTTGTCATTGAAGTCGTGCAGCGCGAGAAAGTACGCGATCCGGTCGGCTGGCTTTTCGTCGGTGCTGACTTTGTTGTCGAGCAAATCGAAGGTTACCTGAATCCACTCACCCGGTTTGTCCGGCGTCCAATCGAAGACTCGTTTCGTTGAGATCCATTTGTCGCCGGACGGCCCCCCTTCGATGATCCGCAGCGTGCCGTTCGCGCGGACGGCGGCGGGGGATTCCGGCTTCGCAGTGTCTCCGGCCACAAGCGTCACGACTCCTGTTCCGCCCGGAGCGTCATCGCCCGGTGCGGTGTTCGACCAGTTCGCGAGAAAGGACTCTTCCGGGCCGCCGAATTCATCGGAGAACAAAACCCCGGCAACTGGACGATGTTCACGCAACCAGCGCGTGAACTCGGATCGCAGCGCGGCGACGCGTGTCTCGGCCTCACGCTGCTGAGCCTCCCACGCTTCGACCTCACCGGGAAGCGCCGCATGCGTGAAACGGTCGTTCGGCTTGAGCCACTTTTGCATGTTGAAGATGGGATGCAGATACGCTTGTAGTTGGTAGAACTCGCGCTGTGTGATCGGCTCGAACTTGTGGTCGTGGCACTTCGAGCACTGAATCGTCAGGCCCAGCAGCGACGATCCGAGAATCTGCTGAGCACCTTCCATCGCGAAGTAGCGGTCGATCATGACCTCTTCGGGATTACCGTCGCTCTCCCCCGAACCATCGGGACTGTTGCGAAGAAAGTGCGTCGCTTCGAGCAGGTCGATCATCTCCGGCGTCGCGTGCCGCTCGTGCTGTTTGGGATCGAAGCCGCTGAGTTCGTCGCCGGCGATTTGCTCGCGGATGAATTGGTCGAACGGCTTGTCGGCGTTCATTGAGCGAATGACGTAGTCGCGATAGCGGTACGCCAGCGGCCGATCCGAGTCGGCATTGAAGTAGCCATTCGAGTCCGCGTAGCCGGCGACATCGAGCCACCACTTACCCCAACGCTCGCCGTAATGCGGCGATGCGAGAAACCGTTCGACCATCCGTTCATAGCCGGCGGGGGAATCATCCGCGATGAAGTCAGCGATGTCACTAGGCGTCGGTGGAAGCCCGGTGAGATCGACCGCGATCCGGCGAATCAGCGTCGGCTTGTCCGCGGCGCGTCCGAGCGCCAATCCTCGCTCTACAAGTTTCGCCAGCACGAAGCCGTCGATCGACGAGCGAACGCGCGACGCATCCTTCACCGCCGGAATGGCCGATCGCTGCAATGTTTGAAAAGCCCAGTGCCGTGAAACTGGCTCGGCAGCGGCGGCCGATAAGGCCGCCGCGCTGATGACCAAGCTGGCACTCAGGCAGATTGTTCGCAGGTGTCTGCGAGGACGCTTTGATCCGTGGCTCATTCAGGAACCCTCCGTGGCCAACACACTAACCCGAAGCGTCAGCGAGGGCGAGGGTTCAAAGCGACCGCAGATTCAGAGCGTCTTGGAGCGTTCGCCCTCGTTGGCGCTTCGGATGATTTTGCGAAGACGCAAAGTGCATCGTGCGGTTACATCACTTATTGCCCTGCATCTGCGCGGCGGCGACTCTGAAGAGCGCACCTTCCAGCTTGGTGTATAGCAGCAGGCAGTCGCCAAGTTGTATCAACACTCGCTCGTCGGGATGCCGCAATGCTCGGTACAAATCGACCCTGATTGGTACCTGTGACCCGTTGGGTATCTTGCGTCAGAGTTCGCGGACTTCGGCGAGTAGCGTGTCTGTAGTCCCAGCGTCGGTCCTTCCGGTTCTCACAACGAGTCCGAGGCGACCCGACTCTCGTCCGCTCATATCGTTTTCTCAAATTGCCCGACACGAACACCGCGAGGAAAGTCGGTCGTCCGAGGCTAAAATCTCTTCAAGTCCGCGAGTTTGTCGCCGGAGTTTGGCTTGCCCGTTAAGATTGTCGCGATGCGTACCCCTTTTCGATCCAGGCCCCGAACGTCCCCCTCGCCGACCGGTCAGCGTCCGCTCGACGCGCCCGACGAAATCGAGTCGGCAGTGCCGATCAATACGCTCGGTGCCAGCCCGCTGATCTTTCGGAAGCGGCTGCAAGATCAGCCCGCTCCGCCGGCTCGCGGTGGCGACTTGATAGCCCTCGTCGGGCCGGACAACGAGACTCTCGGTTTCGGCTACTTCAATCCAAAGTCGGAAGTCTCCGTCCGAGTGCTCCGCGCCGGAGAGACTCCGCCGGATGAGACGTTCTGGGACGGATTGCTCAACCGTGCGGTGCGCTTGCGACGCGACATCCTCAAGCTCGATGACGTAACCGACACCTATCGAGTGATCCACTCCGAAGGTGACTGCATCTCCGGCATCGTCATCGACCGTTACGGCGACACGCTCTCGGCCGAAGCCTTCGGACTCGGCTTGTTCCAACGCGGGCAAGCGATTCTCGAACGGCTCGCCCGCATTGTCGGAGCGAAACATTGGCTGCTGCGGCCGGGGCCGTACACCGAAGCTCAAGAAGGCTTCACCGCCGAGCCAGTGAGTTCGCCCGATTTGCCCCGTTCCGTCGTCGTACAAGAGTTCGGCACAAAGTTTCGCGTCGAGTTCCTGGGCGGACACAAGACCGGCTTCTTCTGCGATCAACGCGACAATCGCCGCCGACTTGCCGACTTCACGGCCGGCAAGAGCGTGCTCGATCTGTGCTGCTACACCGGCGGGTTTTCGATCACCGCAAAACGACTCGGCAACGCGGCCGAAGTCACTGGCGTCGATCTTGATGAGCAACCACTGAAGATCGCGCGCGGTAACGCGCAGCTCAACGCAGTGAAAGCCAACTTCGTGCAGGCCGACGTCTTCCCGTACATGCGCGACATGATCCGCAACAACCGCCAGTTCGACGTCGTGGTCCTCGACCCACCGAAGCTAATTCGCAACCGAGCTGAACTCGACGAAGGGACGCGACGCCACTTCGACCTCAATCGTCTGGCGATGCAGCTCGTGAAGCCAGACGGCCTGTTGCTGAGCTGTAGTTGTTCCGGCCTCCTACAGGACGCCGATTTCCTACGGCTGTTGTATTCCGCCTCGCGACAAGCGGGAGACGCGATCGGTCCCGCCGACGACAACGGCTTTCAACGCCGCGGACCGCGCGACATGCAAATCCTTTTCCGTACCGGAGCCTCGCCCGATCATCCGGTCTCCGCCAACTATCCCGAATCCGACTACCTCAAAGCCGCCTGGATGCGACTGAGCTAATTTTTGATTGGCGATTTTTGATTTTCGATTTGAAATCAAAAATTGAAAATTGAAAATTGAAAAACCAACCGATGCCACTCGAACACAAAACACACACCGTCGCCGCCGAGGAAGCCGGCCGAGTCGATCTGATCGTGAAAGCGATCACCGGCCGGTCACGCTCTCAACTGCGCGGCATGTGCATGAACGGCTGCCTCAGCATCAACGGCCGAGCGGTCACGGAACCGAGCACCGCCGTCAAAGAGGGTGACGTCGTCGACGTCATGTTCGACCCGCAGCGGAAGTACCGCGAGACGTGGCTCGGCAAGTTTCAAACCAAGTCGCCTCAAGGCAAATTCCAATGCAAGTCGTTCAGTGTTGTCTTTGAAGACGACTATCTGATCGTCGTCGACAAGCAAGCTGGCATCCTGACTGTTCCCGCCGAAAACCAGGGAGACCGGACGCTCGTCGATGAAGTCTCGCGTTATCTCGGTGGCCTGAGCCGAGCGCTTGTTGTGCATCGGCTCGATCGCGAGACCTCTGGACTGCTGGTCTTTGCGAAGCAATCCAACATCGCCGGAGCATTGCAGGATCAACTTCGGCTGCGAGCTCCCGATCGCGTGTATCTCACGCTCGTCGCTGGCCTGATGAAGGCCGAGGCCGGGCAATTCGAAAGCTATCTGGCGACGAGCAAACGGCTCAGCCGGTACTCGGTCGACAACCCCGACGGCGGCGAGCACGCTATCACTCACTTCGCGGTTGAAGAACGGCTGGCCGACACGACGCTCGTGCGAGTGAAGCTCGACACCGGCCGCCGCAATCAAATCCGAGTCCACCTCGCGGAAGCTGACCACCCGATCATTGGCGACCGCCGCTATCGACCGAATCTCGCGAAGCATCCCGACTGGCCACACACGCGACTCGCGCTGCACGCGCACATCCTCGGCTTTCAACATCCAGTTTCTGGAGAAGATTTGCGTTTCGTGTCCGAGATGCCTCGCACGTTTCAAGCCTTCGTGAAGCTACAACGTCGAATGAGGAATGAGTCCGCTCAAAAAACGGTATGACGGCAGTCGGCTTCCGGCCGAATGCCGATCGCTGTCAGCCGATGGCCGCGATACCTTTTTCCCAAATCTGGGAGTGAATGCCATGACTCGCTGCGTTTTGTTGACCCTCTTGTTCTGTTTCGCATCCACAAACTTCCTCTCTGCCGACGAGCCATTCACTCGCCGCGAGGATGTCATCTACGGCCGCAAGTTCGGCACCGCGCTGACGCTGGATGTCTTCACGCCCAAGGACAAACCCAACCGAGCGGCGGTGATCTGGGTGGTCAGCGGCGGATGGTTTTCGGATCACTCCGCGATCAACGCCGGCTTCGTCACTCCGTTTCTGCAAAAAGGCTACACCGTTTTCGCAGTGGTCCACGGCAGCCAGCCGAGGTTCACGATTCCCGAAGCGATCAGCGACCTGCAACGCTCGATCCGATTCATCCGCAGCAAGGCGGACGAATTTCAGATCGATCCAAATCGCATCGGCATCATCGGTGCCTCAGCGGGCGGGCACTTGTCGTTGATGATGGGCACGAATGGCCAACAAGAGAACAAGGACGCCAAAGACCCAGTCGATCGGCAATCCAGCCGCGTTCAAGCAGTCGCCTGTTTCTTTCCACCCACCGATTTTCTGAATTGGGGTGAACCGGGTGTCGTGGCCTTGGGCACTGGACCGTTGGCGTGGCTGCCGGCTCCGTTCGATTTCGTCGAATCCGACGCGAAGACCAAACGCTTTGAACGGATCGCCGACGAAGAGAAGTTGAAAAAGATCGGCCGTGAGATTTCGCCGATCACGCACGTCTCGGCCGACGATCCGCCGATGCTCATCATCCACGGCGACAAGGACAAGATCGTCCCGATCCAGCAGGCGAACATCTTCATCGACAAGCTGAAGGAAGCCAAAATCCCGTGCGAACTGGTCCTCCGCCCCGGAGCCGACCACGGCTGGGCGACACTGGGCCAAGACTTGAACTTGTTCGCCGATTGGTTCGACAAGCATCTCGCGGCGAAGAAAGAGTAGTCGCCGGACGACGTAGCCACGTTCGCCAGAACGTGGAGCTTTCGTGGCTCGCCCACGTTCTGGTCCGCCGCGGCGCTGTCGTTTATACACAACTCTGACAATTCCAACGGCGATGGGCCGACCCACGGCATGAGATTTGCGCCAGAGCTTGAGGCAGAGATTGATCTGCCAAACAAGCATGGAGCGAGCTGATGTGCGAAGGGATTGTCGAGGAGCTGCGGGGG
>CAMDRI010000022.1 GCA_945906725.1 Candidatus Kuenenia stuttgartensis
TGTGCCCTTTCACCGTGAGCATCTCTTGACCGCTCGTGGCGTCCCACACCTTCACCGTCTGATCGTAGCTGGCCGACGCCAGCCGTTTCCCGTCCGGGCTAAACGCCACACTCGTGACCCCGATGGTGTGCCCTTTCAACGTGAGCGTCTCCTGACCGCTCGTGGCGTCCCACACCTTCACCGTCTGATCCCAGCTTGCCGACGCCAGCCGTTTCCCGTCCGCGCTAAACGCCACGCTATAGACTCCGCTGGTGTGTCCTTTCAGGTCCAGCAGAGACGAATGGCAAAGCCGGTCCCAGTAATGCCACTCGAATCCGTGTAAGTCCGGCTCGTCCCGCTGTGGGCGGGTCTTTTCCAAGAGATCGAGCATGAGGCCGACCTGCGGAATCTCCCAATTCCGTTGCGTGAGATTCATCCGAGTTGAATACAGATGACGCCGTGAGTCGTCAGCATTGTCATCGGCGCGATCCTTTTCAATTTGGACCTTCTTGAAGTTTGTTAGCGCTTCGTCGGTCTTGGCATCAGCTCGTTCTTTCTGCTTTCGTTCTGCGGCAGCGTTCTCGTCTGCTCGAATCTTCTGTGTGAGGAAATCTTTCGCGCGGGCGGCGGCCTCGAAGGCGAAGAAAGACGACACCGCGATGCCTGTCAGGAGGACCGCAACAACTGCCGCGCTCAATAACGCGACGGCTGGGTTGCGGTGGCACCAGCGCCAGGCTCGTTCAGTGCGGCTGACCGGGCGGGCTTCGATGGGATGGCCGGTGAGCCAGCGGCGGAGATCGGCGGCGAGGGCGGCGGCGGACTGGTAGCGCTTGCCGGGTTCTTTCTCCAGACACTTCAGGCAGATCGTCTCGACATCGCGGGGCAGGCGCGCGTCCAGTTTGCGCAAGGCGGGCGGCTCTTCGTTCAGAATCTGCACGATCAGCATTTGACGCTGGCCGCGGAACGGCAGTTCGCCGGTCAGCAGGCGGAACAGGATCACGCCCAGTGAGTACACGTCGCTGCGGCGATCGGCGTGATGCGCCTCGCCGCGAGCTTGCTCCGGAGGCATGTACGCCGGAGTGCCGAGGATTGCGCCCTCGACCGTCATTGTGATTTCGCCGGCGTCGCGCTTGGCGAGACCGAAGTCGGTGATGTAGGGAGTGAGGGTGGAAGGTGGAGGGGGGAGGGCGGAAGGCTCAGGCACACTAGCCCGACGCGCAAGCGAGGGGTCGGATGATGGCGGCTGATCGGAAGTCGCGAGCGCGCTCGACCCCTCGCTTGCGCGTCGGGCTACAGTCACCAGAATGTTCTGCGGTTTGAGGTCGCGATGGACGACGCCGGCTTCGTGCGCGTGATGCAGGGCTTCAGCGATCGTCGCGCAGAGCTCGACCGATTCTCGGACTGTCAGCGGATGGGCTTGGACCCATTCGTCGAGACTGGCTCCGTCGATGAAGTCGCTGGCGATGTAGATGCAACCGTCCTCACGCCCGACTTCGTGGACCGAGACGATGTTTGGATGCCGTACCTGCGCGGCGGCTCGCGCTTCACGCAGAAACTTTTCGGCGTCGGCTTCGGTGAGATTTTCCTTCCGAGGAATCTTGATCGCGACGATGCGGTCGAGTTTTGTGTCGCGCGCCTTCCAGACGGCCCCGAAGGCTCCTTGGCCCAGGCAGTGCAACAACTGGAAATGGCCGAGCGTCTTGCCGTGAGTGCCGTCGTCTTGAGCCGTCTCGGTGTCCTTGGCCAGATTGAAACAACTGCCGCACGACGGACACGAGACGTCGCCGGACGGATCGTCGTTGACGACGTCGATGGGGTTGTGGCAGTGCGGACAGCGAATGTGCATGGTTGACGATGGGCACTCTTGCCCGACTGTTTTTTGGTGGGCGAATGACGAATCACAGGACGGGCAAGAGTGCCCATCGTCCGGTTATAGTATCCCGCGCTGGTTCGATTGCGAAAGCGGACGAGTCTTCCAAGTCTTTGAACGCAGCCCCAACGAGAAGAGCCTGAGCTTTTTGCAAGCTCAGGCTCTTTCGCTGTTGCCGTCCGCGCGGGAACGGGGACGGTTACAGCAGTTTCGTGAGCAACACAGGGTCGAGCTGGAAGCTCTCGTTGATTTCGCCGGCCGCCCCGGTCACCGTGTTGTCTCCTTGGTTGCCGGCGACTGTGTCGGTGCCTCCTTGGCCGTCGACGTTGTCGTTGCCGTCGCCGCCCAGCAGGGTGTCTCGGCCAGCTCCGCCTCGCAGCGTGTCGTTGCCGTCGCTGCCGAGAAGTATGTCGTTTCCGGCGTTGCCTTGGACCACATCGTTGCCGTCGCCGCCGTTGATCAAGTCGTGGCCATCTTCGCCGAGAATCGTGTCGTTGCCGTCACCGCCGCTGATGGTGTCCTCGCCGAGACCACCGAGAATTTGATCGTCGCCGTGGAAGCCGTTGACGAGGTCATTGCCATCGTTGCCATTGATGGTGTCGTTGTCCGTGCCGCCATCGAGCGTGTCGTCACCTTCTCCGCCGTCCAGGTTGTCGTCGCCGGAGCCGCCCGCCAGGCTATCGTTGCCCTCCATGCCGTTGAGCACATCGTTGCCATTCAGCCCGGAGAGCGTGTCGTTGCCCGCACCGCCGTTGATGACATCGTTGAGGATGCTGCCGGTCAGGCTATCGTCGCCGTCACCGCCGTCGATGGTCGAGAGTCCGTCACCGCCGTCGATGACGTCGTTGCCCGCACCGCCGTCGATCGAATCATCTCCGGCATCGCCATTGACCGTGTCGTTGCCGTCGTTGCCGATGAGCGTGTCGTTGCCATCGCCACCGCTCAGCAACTCGGCGCTGTCCGTGCCGACCAGCAAATCGTTGCCGGCTTCGCCGAGGACTCGCAACAGAACGCCGCCGAGTTTGGCCCCCGCGTCCGCCTGCACGAGGTCATCGTCGGTACCAGCATTTAGCCGAACTTCGGTCGCGCCGACTCCACTGAGATCCGCGACGTTGATGACATCGGAGCCTCCCGCAGCCGTGACCTGCACGAGTTCAATGTCACTGCTGAGAGACTGCGCCGTCGAGTCGATCGAGACCGTCAACAATCCCGCCGATTGTCCGACATTGAACGTGTTCGCCGTATTGCTGCCGAAGAACTCGAAGCTGTCGCTCCCTTCGCCACCGGTGATCGAATCGACGCCGTCGCCAAGCGCCGCAATGATCGAGTCGTCGCCGTCACCGCCTAAGACCGTGTCTTTGCCCGCTCCGCCTCGCAGCGTGTCGTTGCCCCCTTGTCCCTGAATCGAATCGTTACCGGCCCCACCCACTAAACTGTCATCGCCGTCGCCACCTTCAAGCTGATCGTTTCCAACACCGCCATTGAGCACGTCGTTCCCGGCACTGCCATTCAACGTGTCGTTGCCCGCTCCGCCCAGCAGCGTGTCGTTGCTGATCACCGGCGGCAGCGTGGGTGTCACAGGGGGCGGGACGAAACCGATGACGCCAACGTCGTCGGCACCCAGTTCGGCAAGTGTGTACGGCATTGTCAGCGAGCTTTGCAGAGTGCCGTTGCGATCAAAAACATCCAGCATCGTCGTCACGCCAAAGGCAGTGCCGCTGGTCACGCGATTGCTGCCGAGATAGATCCGGTCTTCAAGAACTCCGATGCCGGTGTACGATCCTGCCTGCGGTGCCGGAGGAGCGAACGAATTCGTGATCACACCGGTCGACGGATTGATTTCGACGACCGACAGTCCGTTGGCGACGGTCGCGATGATCCGATCTGGGCCGGAGGCCGCCGCCAGACCACCGATGAGATTCGTTCCGCTGTTCAACCCGTCGATGTCCAGCACGAAGCTGACTCCGCCAAGCGCCGGGTCGTACACCAGGACGTCGTCGTTGTTCGAGTCTCCGATGTAGATCAGGCCATTCAAGACGGCGAGTCCGTCGTAGCGTTCGTTGCCCGGCTGCGGGATCACGTCGCTGGAGATGACCGCCCCGGTGTTCGGATCGAGACGATACAGCGTGTGCGTCCCCAGACCGTTGATGAAGTACAGCGTCGTTCCATCGAACGCCAAACCGTCGCCGTTGGCACTGATTGGTTCGGGAGTCGCGAAGCGATTCAGTTCGTCACCGGTGACCGGATCGAGCTCCACGATGACGTTGGGCAGTCGATTGGCCGTGGGGATCGCGAACAGCCGCGCCGGCAGCGGTTGCGGAGGCGGCAGTGGAACCGGCACTTCGCCGGCGTTTTCGAGATCGTTTCCGGCGCCGCCATCCAGCAGGTCGGCTCCGTCGCCGCCGAACATCGTGTCGTTACCCGATTGACCGCGCAACGTGTCCGAGCCAAGGTTGCCTTCTATCGAATCGTTGCCAGCTCCACCCAAGATCGAATCATCGCCGTTGTTGCCTTGCAGCGAATCAAAACCGCCGCGGCCGTTCAAAAAGTCATTGCCATCGTCACCTTGGATTGTGTCTGCGCCATCACCCCCGTCCAACAAATCGTTGTCATCGCCTCCCAGCAGCGTGTCGGTGCCTTCGTTGCCCAACAGTGTGTCATCGCCGAGACCACCGCTCAACGAGTCGGCTCCCGCGCCGCCCAGCAGCGAGTCATTGCCGTCGCCGCCGTCGATCGAATCGGCTCCCATCATGCCGTTGAGCGTGTCGAGGCCCGCAGATCCCGCGATCTCATCGTCGCCGTCGCCACCAGTCACGTCGTCGTTGCCCGCACCGGCATCAATCGTATCGTTGCCGGCGTGGCCGATGATGCTGTCGTCGCCGTTACCACCGTCGATGTCGTCGTCGCCGTCTTCGCCGTTGATCGAGTCGTTGCCCCCGCCGCCGACAATCGTGTCGTTGCCGTCGTTGCCGTTGATCGACGAAGCGCCGTCAAGACAAGTGATGACATCGTCGCCGTGATTGCCCAACAACGTCTCAGCGAGACCATCGCTGCCGAGGATCGTGTCGCTGCCGTGGCCACCATCGACATTGATCGCGGCCAAGTTCGGATAGTTCGCACTGCTCACTGCGCTCAGGTCGATCGTGTTCGCCAGGTCGCCTCCCTGAATCACGAACGATGTAATCGAACTGGTCAACACGCTGCCGACTGACGAAACCGCGGTGCCATTCGCCAGGACTTGGACAGTCGTTCCCGCACCCGAGCCGGCGGAGCCGACCGTGATGTCATCGCTCGAGTCCGAGAAGATGTTGAGTTCGCCATTCACGAACAACGCCGACACGGACAGCAGCGATTTGGCCTCAAGCTGCTCAAGCTGCCCGGCGACCGGCAATCTGGCCGCGCGACGCCGAGTGGCCGTCTCTCGTTCCGTGAACCGACCGCGAACCGCTTCCAACCACGATTGAAATCGCATAGCTCCATCCTTGGGAGAATGTGAGATTCAGACACCCTCGTGAGCCGCACCCGCTCGCCCTTGCGGACGAACGACCGACACCCACGGCACAAACCTCGTGTGATCGTCAGTCTTCATCAGCCTTTCGAGACCGTTCGATTCAATACAAACGGAAAGGTCGCAACACTCTCCGCGACCGAACTGCCCCCGAGGCGGAAACTCTTCGCCATTTTTCCAGGTCGAACATCTCGCAGAGATCGACGTCTGCCTAAGTCGCCGGGCTTACCCAGCCGAGAATCCTCTTGGTCGATTCTCGTGTGCGTTGATAGATTCCCGCCCCTTGCCGTGCCCGGAGTCTCGGCCGGTTGAAAGCCTCTGTCTTCAGGACCAATTATGCCCCGCTGGATTTCGCCGTTCTCGGTTTTGATCATCGTGCTCCTGGGCTGTGCCGGTTTCGCCGCCATTCGCAGCGGCTGGATTCCCGTCGAGTTCGGTGGGACTCCCACTGGGTCCATCGTCGATTCAAATTCGACTTCGGGAGGTCTGGATCAACCGCCAGAATTTGAATCCGATGACTCCGCGATGCCTGACGTCTGCGGAGTCACTCGCGAGAGCAACACGAATCCCACCGAACCGTTGCTGCCGGATGAGTCGCTCGATCCGAATGACTCCGCGCAGACCGCAGTCCGTCGCTCGAAGTGGGACACACTGTTGGACGAGGAGTCCGCCGTCGATGCGATCGGCGTCCAACCGGCTGCGTTCCAAAAGGCCTCCGGTCGCACGTCCAACCGGTTGCGACTCATCGCCGAAGAACAGCCGGTCGCTGCGCCGAAGAAGTCTGTGCCACCCACCGACCTTCCCGCCTCCGAATCCGAAACCAACACCGAGCCTGCCGTCCGTGTTGCCGAACGCTCGAAAGAGCAGGAGTCGACATTCGACTTCACAGCAATCGACCGCCAGATCAAAGCTGGGCAAGTCGTCGAGGCTCACAAGACCCTATCGAAACTGTATTGGCAACAGCCAGATTTGAGATCGCAAGTGCAAGAACGGATCGACCTCACGGCGAAGGCAATCTATTTTTCGCCGCAACCACACATCCAAGAGCCGTACGTCGTGCAGGCCGGCGACCAACTTCGCAAAATCGCGACCAAACATCACGTCCCCTGGCCGTATCTCGTGCGGCTCAATCGCATCGATCCCAAACGTCTGCGCGAAGGCCAGAAACTGAAAGTCATCGACGGTCCCTTCGGAGCGGTCGTCACGCTCACCGACTTTGAGCTGACACTGCACCTAGGCGGTCAATACGTGCGCAGCTATCCATGCTGCATCGGCAAGAACAATGCGACCCCCACCGAGAAGTTCAAGGTGCTCAACAAGGTCACCAGCCCGCAGTACACCGATCCCGACGGCAAAGTCTTTTCAGGCAACGATCCCAAGAATCCCTTGGGAACTCACTGGATCGACCTGGGTGACAGCTACGGCATCCACGGAACCATCGAGCCCGATTCGATTGGCAAGGCCGAGTCGCGGGGCTGTATCCGGCTGCTCAATGCGGATGTCAGCGAAGTTTACGATCTGCTCGAAAATGGCTCTGAAGTGGTCATCCGCCAATAGGCTCGCGTCTTTTGAGTGACCAACTTTTGGAGTGAATTGAACGTCGCACCTGCTCAACGATGCGGAATCACCACACGATTGAGCCGTTGCCAATTCTCGCCGCGCGGTTTCTGACTCGAGATTCCGCCAGGAATTCGCGTTCCCGTGACAGTTCCAGGCATCGTTTTCGCAACGTCCCAGCAACGCAGGCGTCTTGAGCGTGTCTGCCGCAACAGGCGATCGTCATCGGTGACAAACAGCAATTTGTCGCTCCGATTTTTGACGGCGCGGGCAGGCAACCTACGTTTGTTGAGCTAACCGGCTGGCACAGACCGGTGCTTGACTCACTTAGGAAACGGAGACCGTCATGAACTCACAATTATGTTCGGGCCGCGCCAAGCTGTTCGCGAAGATTGGTGGCCAGCTCTCGTTTCTGGACGCCGCGCTGACAGCGTTCAAGTAAGCCGACATTGGCGAAAAAGTTCTGGCACAAATGCACCGCGGAGTCACCGCGATTCGCTGTACGCTCCGCCGACTCGCCTGATCTGGAGGCGTTTGCTTGTGATTTCGAAGATTTGCTCGACTTGCTCTGTTCCGGCGAGCTGACATTTGCGGCGGACATGATTCAACTTGTGCGTCGCAGCATGGCCGCACTTGCACCTGGCGTCGAAGCAATTCAGAACGGTGACTCAGTGGCATGCGTGGTGCAGGATGCGCGTGACGCCGTCTTCTCGCTGCTGCTCGACCATGCCGTGACTGTCAAACGCTGAGATTTGCGAGTCTGCCGCCGCACTCACTGAGACAACCAGCCCCCAAGCCGCTTGGTTTGAAATCACATTTCATAATTTCAGACCAGCGATTGAAGGAGGTCGGTGCCAGCGTCTGGTTAAGTCGCCCAGTGACTCAATACTGCCAGCTCACACCGAAGCTGTAGTTGTTCGTCACGTATGTGTTCCGCTTCTCGCTGATCGTCGGAAACAGCCCGTCTGCGGGATTGCCCTGCCACAAGACGCTACCTGCCGTGTCCGTCACTCCACCGATCATCAGGATCGAGTAGCCCGCTCGGAATTTAGCCTTCTCGAAGACTCCGAACCGTCGCAATACCGGTACGTACTGGAACAACGGAGCCTCGGCGTTGATCGTCTGCTCCAACATCGGCGAAATGTGGGCCGTCGTCTTTGAGTCGGTGAACGAGTTCGGTGTCGCATCGTCTGTGGAAGCCAGCAACAGATTGGACTCGCGAGTGTGCATCGCAATGTTGTCGCCACTCAAACTCAACGTTTTGTAGTTCGCCAGCAGGCCGAACTTCGTAGTGCCAGTCAGCAGAAGTGATTTGCCGCCAAAATCGTAGGTCAACCCGATCTCACCGCCACCCAAGTGCTGATCGGCGTCGTTATTCAGGTACGACGTGATCGGGTAATGGAAGTGGTCGTGGAAGGAGAAGAAATTCAATTCATCCTGGTTTTGTTGGTTCCCACCCCCTTGTTGCTGGCCACCCGACGATTCACCACCAGCATTATCTACGATTCCATCCTGATCGTTGTCGATACGGTCGGGTGTCGCATGAATCTTGATGTCCGGACTGAGAGTTTGGTTGCCGCCGCCGCCGCCGCCACCACCACCACCTTGCTGCTCACTACTCGTGTAAGCGAGACCGCTGTCTTGCCCAAAGAAGCGGAATCCTTCTTTCAAGTAGAAATACCGCACTCCAACCGTCGGTCGAACACGCAGCGATCCCCAGTTTAAGATCGGTGACATGACCAATTCGGCGTTGCCGCCGTACAGTTCTGACCGGAGTTTCATCTGAAACTCCAAATCGTACGGCACAGTCACGCCTCCCAGTATCGTTCCATCTGAAAACTTTTGAATCGTTCCGTCGTCCAATGGCAAACCACCCAGGTTGTCGATGTTGTTCGCCAAGACGTCATTAATATCGTTGAAGCGTCCCGCCCTGGTCGGCTGTATGGCAGCGAGTTGAGTCAATTCCGATTGAAGCTGCGCCGCAGCGGCTATGTTTCCCGTCGCGTTCAGTTCATTGATGATGTGCAATTGCTCGATCAGAAACAGAGCGAAGTCACGCTGAGAGTCGCGACTCGCCGGCAATCCATCGCGAGCGTCGAAGTTGAAGCTGCCTTGATTGGTGAGAAAGCCTAACCGGACACCACTGTCATCAGCGCGGTCGTATCCCCAGATCACGCGCGCTCCGTTGTTGTTCATCTTTTCTTTGGGGTTGTTGAAGTCGAACTTGCCGAACAACGAAAATCCGACTCTTGAGTTCGTTTCGCTGTCCAAGAACGGGCCGAGGATGCCACCCTGCTGTCCTTGCTGGCCGCCGCCGCCACCACCACCGCCGCCACCTTGCTGTTGGTTGCCAATTTGCGACTGAATGGTCTGCGGATAATTCTGTGCGTCGGTGTTTCCAACAATGGAATCGGAGGTTCGGGATTTTCCCGTCAAGTACTCAATGTTCAGGAGATACCGACGAGAAAGATTGTTCTCGGACTCGGTCCATAAGCCGCCGTTGAACGTCTGCTGGCTGAAGGAGTTTTGGTACGGCGAAGTCTCCGGCCATGGAGAATACGACGCCGGCGGGCCGGAGCCGGGCATCGGCGCGCCTCCGTAGCCGTCGTAGGCCATGCCGGGGGCCATCCCCATCGGCGATTGAGCCTGGGCCGTGAGAGTGCTCGCCGCAATGAGCGAGGTGCTGAAAACCGCTGTGAGCCAGTGCTTGAACCGCATCAGAACTTCCTTGGACTGCTCGTCTTCGGAGTTTGTTGACACCCTCCGCGCCACCCAACGGGCGCGCGGCAAGGAGACCTGCGGTTCTTATCGTCGTGGCGACTTGGCAAACTGTAGCGGTTATTCCAATCGTGCCGGTTTTTAGGTTCGCGGAAAGCTCGCAAAGTTTTCGTGGCGGGGGCGTCTCGCCTTCGACGGTGAACGCGACGCGAGACGCGTCGGCCACGAATTACAGCACCGGGCCGATAATCCACGGTGCAAACTCATCGTCGCCAATCCCTTGAGCCTCGCTCTTGGTCTTTTCACCACTGGCGACGGAGATGATCTTCTCGAAAATCTCTTGCCCAACTTGCTCAACCGACCCGCCTTCCAGGATGCCGCCGGCGTTGATGTCCATGTCGTCGATCATGCGGTCGAACATCGGCGTGTTCGAAGCAATTTTGATGCTCGGAGTCGGCTTGCAGCCGAAGCAGCTTCCTCGGCCCGTCGTGAAGACGACGACATTCGCTCCGCCCGCGACCAACCCGGTGACCGAGATGGGATCGAAACCCGGAGTGTCCATGAACACGAACCCTTTGGCGGTGACCGGCTCCGCAAAATCGTAGACGGCGTTGAGCGCGGTGTAGCCCGCTTTCGCGATCGCTCCCAAAGACTTCTCGTAAATGGTCGTGAGTCCCCCTTTTTTGTTGCCGACCGAGGGATTGTTGTCGATCGCGCCGCCGAACTTGGCGACGTACTCCTCCCACCAGCGAATTTGTTTCAGCAGTTTCTGCCCGACTTCCGGAGTGCGGGCACGCCGGAGGAGTAGATGTTCACCGCCGTAGATTTCCGGCGTCTCAGCCAGAATCGTCGTCCCGCCGTGAGCGACCAACATGTCGCTGGCAATGCCGAGCGCCGGGTTGCAGGTGACTCCGCTGCTGCCGTCGCTGCCGCCACAGTTGGTGCCGAGGATGATTTCAGAAACCGGAATCGGTTCGCGGCGGACTTGGTTCACCTGCGGGAGCATGTCTTTCAGGAGGTCGGTCGCGTAACGGACGGTCTTCGCAATGCCCCCTTGCTCTTGCATGTTGATGACCAGCGGTCGAGGCGGCTCCGGTTCGCCGGGAATTCGCAATTGAGTCAGACCGTATTTGTCTTGCAGGTACGCTCCCTGCGACGTCTCGCAGCCGAGTCCCACGATCAGGTACGCGCCGATGTTGGGATGCTTGCAGAAGCCGGCCAACGTCCGAGCCATCAAGCGGTGCTCGTCACCATCGTAGTCGAACGCGCAACCTCCCTTGTGAACCAGCGGCACGACGCCGTCGATGTTTGGGAAATCGCGCAGCAATTCTTTGTTGAACCGCTCGGCGATCATCTTCGAGGTCGCGGCCGAGCAATTCACCGTACTGACGATGCCGATGTAATTCCGAGTCGCCGCTCGACCGTCGAGCCGGCGATAGCCTTGAAACGTGCGGCCGAGAATCGGCGTCGGATCGTCCGGAATATCGGTGCCGATCGAATGGTCGAGTTGCAATTCTCCCGGCTCCATGTTGTGCCGATGGACCCACTCGCCCGGCTCGATCGCCTCGGTCGCGTATCCGATGACGCAACCGTATCGACGGATCGGCTCTTTCGGAGCGATCGGCCTCAACGCGATCTTGTGGCCGAGTTCGACGACCTCTTTCGCCGTGATGTTGTAACTGCCAACACGAACCGCCAAGCCGGCTGGGATCGTGCGACGAACGTACGCGATATTGTCCTCTGGGTTCAGCAACAAGGCGGGAGAATCTTGAGACATCGACAAGCTCCAAAAAGCGTCCGTGTGAGAATCGAATGGTTCGGAAAGTAGCGAGTCAGTCCGACGAGTCCAAGCGGCCCGATTGGCCGTGACGAACACGCTCGGTACGATCCCGCTCCGATTTGGATCTTCTCGCCTCGCATCGGGAGTCGTTCTGCTGTGATTCACACGTCGCTTGCCTTGCCCATCGACCGACGGTTCTTCTTGCGGCAGTTGTCCGCCGGAGCCATCGGTTTGATCTGTGTTTCCGGACATCGCGGCTCCGCGTTGGCGGCGGACGAGAGCCGTTTGCTTGTCCACTCAAAGGCCCCGATGAACGCCGAGCCACCGTTGCCAGACCTCGTGCGGTCGTGGGTCACGCCGGTGGAGTCGTTCTTCATTCGCAGTCACGGCAACACGCCGGAGATCAACGCCGACTCGTTTCGCTTGTCGCTCGAGGGCATGGTCGAGCATCCGCTGACCTTGTCGCTGGCGGAACTCGGGCGTTTTGAGCAACACGCCGTGACGGCCACGCTGACCTGTGCCGGCAATCGCCGCAGCGAGCACAGCCGCGTCAAGCCGGTCAAAGGTGTCCAATGGCGCGAGGGTGCAATCGGCAACGCCAAGTGGGGAGGCGCACGGCTTTCGGAGTTGCTCAAAAAAGCCGGTGTGCGTGACTCAGCCAAGCATGTGTGGTTCGAGGGCCTCGATTCCGTCGACGACGGCGGCAAGACGTTTGCGTTCGGTGGTTCAATCCCGCTGGAGAAAGCGCTGCTCGAACGCGATGCCGCGCCCGGAGCGTTGCTCGCCACGACGATGAACGACAAGCCGTTGACGGCCGATCATGGCTTCCCCGTGCGGACTATCGTGCCCGGCTACATCGGTGCTCGCAGCGTGAAGTGGCTAAGCAAGATCGTCGTCAGCGATCGTCCCTCGCCGAATCATTTCGTGGCCGACGTCTACAAACTGGTCGATGAGGGAACTCTGCTGGAAGTCGCCGAGAATGCGCCGATCTACCGCATGCCGCTCAACTCGGCGATCTGCTCGCCGTCGGCTGGAACGGCATTGAAATCGGGACGAGTCGAAGTCGTCGGCTACGCACTGCCTCCCGGAGTGCCGGGTGTTTCGATCCGCAAGGTCGAGGTTTCCGGAGACGCTGGCCGCTCGTGGATCGAGGCCAAGCTCACCTCGCCCGCTTCCGAATTCTGCTGGCAACTTTGGTCCGCCGAGATCACTGCCAACTCGGCGACAAAAGAATTGATCGTCCGCGCGATCGACTCACGCGGCGAAGTCCAGCCAGAGACCGTCCGTTGGAATGCCAAAGGTTATCTCTTCAATGCCTGGCATCACGTCCCCGTCAATTGACTGTGGCGACGGCCAGGATCGTCGGCCAATCAACCAAGGAATGAACGAGCATGTCGCAATCAACGTCACTGGGCAGCCAACCGCACGGATCATTGCGCTGCACCGCGAACTGGTTGACTGCGGCGACGATCGTTTCGGCCGTCGGGACTTCCGGAAGCTTGTTCCTCAGCGTCGGTCTGGGTCTCAAAGCCTGCCCGCTCTGTTTCTACCAGCGTTCGTTCGTCATGGCGGTGCTCGTCGTGCTGGCGCTCGGTCGGATTCTGGAGCGATCGCGTCCGGGCTTGATCTGTTTCTTGTGCGTTCCACTGACGTGGGCCGGTCTCGGAGTCGCTGCGTTTCACGAGTACCTCGTCCTGACTAGCGTTCTCGAATGCCCGCAAGCTTTGTTCGGAATCGGCACTGCGCCGGCCCAAAGTCTGTTCGTTTTCATCGCACTGGCTGTCGCAGTTTCAGCGGGAGCTTGGTACGGTCGCGAGGAAGCACGACGACAGAACTCGAGCACGCTCTTTTCCGCTGTTTTGTTGGGGCTTCTTCTGGCCGCCGCGTGCGTGAAAAGTTCACCACCAATTCCACCTGTGCCGACCACTGCCTACGACCCGGTCAAGCAACCGCTCGACACTTGCCGCCGCCCGTTCACGGTTCCGAAGAATTGAACCTATGCCGACGCCGTCCCAAGAAGCTGCGATTCGCCTTGGATGTTTCTTCGGGACACTGCTTGCGATGGCCGTGTGGGAATGGCGCGCGCCGCGGCGGCCGCTGACTCAGAGCAAGCCGCTGCGCTGGTCGAGCAACTTGGGGCTGGCATTGTTGAACAATGTCCTGTGGCGATTGTTCATGCCGGCCGGAGCGGTCGGCTTGGCGATCGCTGTGCAAACTCGCGACTGGGGACTCTTTCATCGCGTCACCTGGCCCGAATGGTTTGAGATCACGGCGTCGGTCGTGCTGTTCGACTTTGCGATCTACGGGCAGCATTGGGCGTTTCACCGAGTCGCGTGGCTTTGGCGGTTGCATCTGGTGCATCACGTCGATCTCGATTTCGACGCGACCACCGGCATCCGCTTCCACACCGTCGAGACGTTGCTGTCGTTCGCCTGGAAGGGAGTCGTCATCGCGTTGCTCGGAGCACCCGCGATGGCCGTGATGATCTTTGAAATCCTGCTGAACGCCACCGCGCTGTTCAATCACAGCAACGCTCGCGTACCACTGTGGCTTGACCGAGTGCTGCGGTTGCTCCTGGTCACTCCCGACATGCACCGCGTGCATCATTCTATCGAGAATCACGAGACCAACAGCAACTACGGCTTCTGCCTCTCGTGGTGGGATCTTCTGTTTCGCACCTACGACGCCCAACCCGACGCCGGGTACGACGGCATGACCATCGGCCGGCCGGAATTCCGCGACGCCCAAGTGGAACGGCTGCCGTTCATGCTGCTATTGCCGTTTCGACGGGGCCTACCACCGACACCGTGCCGACACCTTCATGACTCGTAAGCCGAATCCGGCTTGCCGTTGGCCCGCCGTTTCATTCCGATACGCCGCATGAATCCCATCATCTTCGCTCTGCGTCGCCCGATCACCGTAATGGTCGGGATCATCGCCGTCGTGCTCACGGCTTTCATCGCCGTGCGGCCGAAGGCGTTCGATATCGCGCTGGCGAAGGTCGGCATCGAGTTGCCGCTCAAATGCATGCCGATCGACATCTTCCCGGCGCTGAACCTGCCGGTGATCTACGTCTGCCAGCCGTACGGCGGCATGGACCCGGCTCAGATGGAAGGGCTGCTGACCAATTACTACGAGTACCACTTCCTCTATATCAACGGCATCCATCACGTCGAGAGCCGCAACGTCCAAGGGACGGCATTGATGAAGCTCATCTTTCACCCGGGCACGAACATGGCCCAAGCGATGGCCGAGACGATCAACTATGTCAACCGCTCGCGAGCAATGATGCCCCCCGGCACTGTGCCGCCGTTTGTCATGCGGTTCGACACTGGCAGCGTGCCGGTTGGATATCTGGTCTTCTCCTCCGAGACCCGCACGATTGGCGAGATCTCGGACCTGGCGCTGATGAAAGTGCGGCCGATGTTTTCGGCACTGCCCGGCGTGAGTGCTCCGCCACCGTTTGGCGGGAGCGCTCGCAGCATTGTCGTCCGTGCCGACCCGGATCGCTTGCGAGCTTACGGCATCGCGCCCGACGACGTCGTCAACGCACTCGTGGCCGGCAACGCCGTCAGCCCGTCGGGCAATCTGCGAATCGGCGACAACTATCCGATGGTCCCCACCAACGCGATGATCAAAGATATCAAGGAACTCGGCAGCATTCCGATCAAAGTCGGAACAACTTCCGGCGGCGGTGCGGCGGCGATCGGCAGCGCGAGCACCGTTTATCTGCGAGACATCGGTTCGATTGAGGACGCGACCGACATCACAACCGGCTACTCGCTCGTGAACGGCCGCCGAGCCGTTTACATCCTCGCGACCAAACGGGCCGATGCCTCGACGATGAGCGTCATCGATGAAATCAAAGCCGCGATGCCCAAGTTCCGAGCCGAGGTTCCGTCCGATATCAACGTCTCCTTCGAGTTCGACCAATCGCCGTACGTCACGCGCGCGATCAACAGCCTCGCGACCGAAGGGACTTTGGGAGCAATCCTCACCGGCCTGATGGTGCTCGTCTTCCTGCGCGATTGGAGAAGTGCGTTGGTCGTCGTGCTCAACATCCCGTTGGCTATTGCGGCGTCCATCGTTGGTCTGTGGCTCTGCGGCCAGACGATCAACTTAATGACCCTCGGCGGCCTCGCACTGGCGGTCGGTATCCTAGTTGATGAAGCGACCGTCGAGATTGAAAACATCCACACGCAGATGCAACACACCTCATCCGTCGCCTGGGCCGTGCGGCTCGGCAATGCGCAAACCGCGATCCCGCGATTGCTGGCGATGCTATGCATCCTGGCCGTCTTCGTGCCGAGCTTCTTCATGTCAGGAGCCGCCCGCGAACTGTTCGTCCCGCTGTCGCTAGCCGTCGGTTTTTCGATGATCGCGTCGTACATCCTGTCGAGCACCTTCGTCCCGGTGGTGGCAACATGGCTGCTGCGCGGGGTTGATGGTCGAGGGTCGAGGGTTGATGGCCATGACAAGACTGCCGCTGACATGCCATCAACCATCAGCCATCAACCATCGACTTATTCACTCCTCATCATGACCATCGTCCGCCAGCGTTGGCTCGTCGTTCCCGTATATCTCGTGGTCTGCGGCGTGACGCTGTTCTGGGCCAGCGGCCGGCTCGGCATTGAGATCTTTCCGACCGTCGATGCGGGCGAATTCCGTTTGAGATTCCGAGCTCCTGACGGCACGCACATCGAAAGGACTGAGAAAATCGCGCTCGAGATCCTCGACATGGTCAAACAGAAGATCGGCGAGAAAAAAGTCGCGATGACGCTCGGTTACATCGGCACGGTGCCGGCCAGCTTTCCGATCAACTCGGTCTATCACTTCTCGCGCGGGCCGGAAGAAGGCTTGTTGCGGATCGCCCTGAAACCAAAGTCTGGCATCAGCACAGAGGCGATGAAAGAAGAGCTCCGCCGCGAGTTTCTCGACCGCTTCCCGACCGTGCGATTCTCGTTCGAGCCGGCCGACATCATCAGCGAAGTCATGAGCTTCGGCTCGCCGACGCCGATCGAGATCGCCGCTCGCGGCGGCAGCCTCGACGAGAACCACGAATACATCGGCAAAGTCCAAACCGCACTCGGCAAACTGCCCGCGATCCGAGACATGCAGGTCGTGCAGGCACGTGACTACCCAACGGTCGAGATCAAAGTGGATCGCGAGAAGGCGGGCCTGTCCGGAACGACGGTCTCGCAAGTCGCGAGGTCGATTGTCACCGCAACATCTTCCAGCCGCTTTGTCGTGCCGAACTATTGGCCTGATCCGAAAACCGGCATCGGTTATCAAGTGCAGGTCGAAATCCCGCAACCGCAGCTCGACAGCATCGAAGACCTCGGAGCCGTTCCGATTCAACGCAGCTCCGGTGCGGCCTCCGGTCAATCCCTGCTGCTCCGTGATGTCGCTTCCCTGATGGATGGGAAGTCGCACGGCGAATACGACCGCTACAACATGAAACGCGAAATCAGCCTCACCGCCAATATCGTGGGTGATGATCTCGGTGCCGTCTCGCAGCAGATCACGCACGTTCTGAACGCTGTCGGCAAAGAGGACGCGGACGCCAAAGCAATGGCCCACCAGGAAGCCGTCGCGAAAGCGAAGGCCGCCGGCAACCCCGATCCACCCAAACCCGCCAGCATTCATCACGAACTCCGCGGCCAGATCCCGCCGCTGCGTGCGATCATGAACGGCCTGGGCATCGGCCTGCTGTTGGCGGTGCTCGTAATCTTCTTGATGTTGAGTGCCAATTTCCAAAGCTGGCGACTCGCGTTCGTCACCGTCTCGACGGCTCCTGCTGTGATTACCGGAGTCGCGCTGTCGCTGCTGTTGACCGGCTCGACGCTCAACATCCAAAGCTTCATCGGTGCGATCATGAGCCTGGGCGTCGCAATGGCCAACGCGATCCTACTGGTGACATTCGCGGAACAGCACCGAACTCATTCCCTCTCCCCCGTGGAGATGGTGGTCGAAGGCCGAGTGAGCGTGTCGAAACCTAATGACGCTCGATCCGCCGCCATTTACGGTGCAACATCACGGCTGCGAGCAATCGCGATGACCAGCGCCGCCATGCTCGCCGGTATGTTGCCGCTGGCACTCGGCCTTGGCGAATCCGGACAACAAACCGCTCCGCTTGGCAGAGCCGTCATCGGTGGCCTGCTCGCCGCAACATTCGCGACGCTGCTGATCCTGCCTGCCGTCTTCGCGATCGTGCAATCGCGTGCCACCACGAAGTCCGCTTCGCTTGACCCTGAAGACCCAGAGAGTGCGAATTACGTCACGATCTAGGACGGGCACTCTTGTCCGTCCAACAAAACGAGTCCCACGATGCCCACAAAACTACTGCTCTTCTCGATCAGTCTCGCCACACTGACCGGCTGCGGATCCACAGACGCGACCTCCGCGCCCGCCATTGAATTCGCTCACAGCGTCATGCGAGTCACGCCAATCAAGCCGACTCGCAAGACGCTGGTGCGGATCACCGCGCAACCCGGCCAAATTGAGGCGTTCGAGGAAACGGCGATTCACGCCAAGCTCGCCGGGTTCGTCAAAAAGGTGCATGTCGATATCGGTGACCGAGTCACGGGGCCGTCGCGAGTCAGCACCGATCAGCCGGAGCAGCCCGGCCAAATCCTCGCCGAATTGGAGATTCCGGAACTCGATGCTGAATTGAAACAGAAGCAAGCCCTCGTCGCACAAGCAGCGGCCGAAGTCACGCAGTCGGAAGCGGGCATCAAAGTCGCGAAGTCGGCGAAGACATCAGCCGAGGCGCTCGTGGCGGAAGCCCGTGCATCGGTCGAACGCGCTGACGCAATGTACGAACGCTGGAAATCAGAATTCGAGCGAGTCCGCGAACTCGTCGCCAAGCAAGCGGTCACACAGAAAGTCGCCGACGAAACCGAGCAACAGTTCAAAGCGGCCGACGCCGCGCGGCGAGAGATTGCCGCCAAGATCAAATCGACTCAGGCCAAACTCAGCGAGGCCTCCGCTAACATCGAGAAGGCCGACGCCGACCTCGTCGCCGCACAATCGAAGCACAAGGTCGCTGAAGCCGACGAACAAAAGACCCGCGCGTTGCTCAGCTACGCCACGCTGCGAGCACCGTTCGACGGAGTCATCACCGAACGGCATCTCGACACGGGCCACCTCGTGCAGCCTAGCGGTGCCAGTGGCAAATCGCTGTTCGTCGTCGTGCGAGCCGATACGGTTCGCATTTCGCTCGATGTCCCCGAAGCCGACGCCGGGTTCATTGAAACCGGTAAACCTGCCACGATCAAAGTCCCGTCGCTCGCCGCGACGTTCGTCGGAAAAGTCGCCCGCACCGCGTGGACTTTGCAGACCAGTTCGCGCACGTTGCGAACCGAAATCGATGTCGAGAATCCCAGTGGACGTCTGCGGCCGGGCATGTACGCCACCGCCGAAATCGAGGTCGCTCGCCGTCCTGCTGATACGCTGTCTCTCCCGAAATCGGCGATCCTTAAGCAAGGGGCCGAGTCGTACTGCCTGGGCATCACGTCCCAGAACAAGATCGAAAAACTGGCGATCAAAACCGGCATCGTCGCCGTCACGCCAACTGGAACCGACATCGAAATCGTCTACGGCCTGACCGGCGAGGAATCGCTGATCGGTGCGAATCTCACCGCGTACAAAGAGGGCCAAGCGGTCGAAGTGATCGTGGCGAAGTGACCCGCTCCGCCGTCGCCGTTAAAGTCCGCCGGCCCTCGCGAGTCTCTCTCGCTTTCGCGACCGACACGACTGTTGCCACACGAGCGATCGGAATGATCGGAACCCTGCATTCGGTCGCTCCGTCTTGCCGATCCCGAACTCGCGGCCTCGTGCTCGATCGGATTGCGGAACGGATTCCGCGCTCGGCATCGGCAAAAGCTGCCGCCGCACTACCAAGGACGCTGATACGTGATTGCCGCACTGCGACAACTTGGCCTCGGTGCTGTTTGCGGGCTGCCGACGATCATCGCTGGCTGCGCGACATCACCGACCGTCGACATCCGTGACATTCGGCCGAACTCAATTGCCGCGAAGCCGAAAACCAACAACGCAAAACTCGCGTATCGGCCACGTATCGAGTTTATCGACACGAAGTCCATTGCCTCTGACAACCCCAACGTCATCGAGCCGGCATCGTTCGTGGTGGAAGTCACCTTGCCTCCGAAGCCTGCGAAACCAGGCCACTCGTCGCCGATCACACCGCAGCCGGCAGCGCCGACCGGATATTCGATTGACCTCGCATCGGCGTTGCAGCTTGCGGCTGGGCAGAATCCGAACATCGCATTCGCTCGCGAGCGGATCAACGAGGCGTACGCCCAACACGCCCGGGCCGAAGCCTTGTGGCTGCCGTCGATCCGAGCCGGTGGCAACTGGAACAAGCACGAAGGTCGCATTCAAAGTGTGGAAGGCGAGGTCTTCAATACGAGCCGAGGTTCGTTCTTTGGTGGACTCGGAGCCAACGCGGTCGGAGCCGGGTCGCCGACGGTGCCGGGCGTGTTCGCGTCCTTTCATGTGACCGATGCGATTCACCAGCCGACGATCACCGGCCATGCCGCCGCATCGCGGCAGTATTCTGCGTCCGTGACTGAGCAAGACGTGATGTTGCAAACGGCGACCGGGTACCTCGATCTGTTGCGAGCCAACCAAGAACTCGCGATCGCTCACGACATCGAACAACTTGCTCAAAAGCTGACGGACCTGACCAAGGCGTATTCCGACACCGGTCAGGGACTCGCCGCCGATCACGACCGCGCTCGTGCGGAGTGGGCTGTGAGACGGAACGAGTCGGTGCGGGCCGAAGAAGCAGTGCGGGTCGCGAGCGCGCGACTCGCACAACTGCTGCACATCGACCCGTCAGTCGAATTGTTGCCGACCGAAACGACCGTCGCTCCGCTGTCGCTGACCGACACAAACGGCTCCCTGCAAGAACTCGTCGCGACCGGCTTGTCGCATCGCCCAGAAATCTGCGAGCAACGTCAGCTTGTCGCCGAGGCTTGCGCGCGATTGAAACGCGAAAAGCACGCGCCGCTGCTGCCCAGCGTATTGCTCGGCGTCAGTTACGGCGGATTCGGCGGTGGTCTCGGCGACAATTTCCGTCGGCCGGGCGACCGGCTCGATGCCGACGCCATCGCATTTTGGGAGGTCCGCAATCTCGGACTTGGTGAGAAAGCCGCTCGGGACGAAGCGAGTTCACGAGTCAACCAAGCCCGATGGCGCGAGATCGCGACTCTCGACCGCATCGCTCGCGAAGTGGTCGAAGCACACGCGCAGATCGCGGCTCGGAAACGGCAACTTGCAGTCGCCGAAGAGGGCGTTCAAGCCGCGACGAATTCCTTCGAGCGAAATTCGGAACGGATTCGCAATGCTCAAGGCTTGCCGCTGGAGACACTGCAATCGTTGCAGGCGTTGGCTCAGGCTCGCCGCGAATATCTCCGCACGATCAACGACTACAATATCGCGCAATTTCAACTGCAACGCGCGCTGGGCTGGTCTCAAGTCGGTCCGTTTTTCCAAGCTGAGACGATCAAGAACTGACGTCCATCTGCTAATTCGCGGCAGGCTGGGAAGCCTGACCTATCCAAGAGTGACTGCCCGGCGACAGGCGATGCGGTTAACCGCTGGCATCCGTCACGAGTTGCTGCGGATCGACTCCAAGTGCGTCGAGTATCGTCGCTGTGAAATCTCCAGGGGACACTGGATCTGCGAGGACTTCACCCTCCGACTTGATCCCTGGAACTTCATCCCACGGTAATGCTCTCGCCAGCGACAATCCAGCCAGTTCGAGCGTGGCAACTCGAACAACTCCGCGGCGAGTCCAACCAGACGAATTCGGCAGTAAGAGGTCAACGGCCCGCATGATGGCTTCCACTCACGATGGCTTGTCGTTCGCTTTCGCTTCCGCCTTCCGCACCTCATGTTCCAGAACCGCACGAATATCACCGCCGTCGAGAGACGACCATACAAGACGGCCATTGGCTCCAAAGACGTACAGCGCTGGGATCGCATCTGCCTCAAGCGTCTGAGTCGTCCGCACCGCTCCCCAGCCAACTGACCAAGTGACACCAAATGATTCAATCACCTTTTGGATTTCACCGAGTTCTCCCTTCCCTTCCTCCGTCAGCCCAACAAACACGATTTCGCGATTCGCAAAGGCCTCATGCAGCTTGACCAGAGTAGGCATATTCTTTCGGCAAGGCTCGCACCAACTCGCCCAGACTTCGATCACCACGACTTTTCCCGCGAGCGCATCACGAGTGGGTGGCGGGCCATTGATCCAGCCCGCCGCCTCGATCTCAGGCAACCGGATCCCCGTCAGTGAGCTGCCGAAAAAAGGGACGAAACTTCGCGGCGATAACATCCACGCCAAAGCCACAACGCCAATCGCCAAACCCAACAGCAAAAAAAAGATTTGCTTCGAATAACTGTCCCTTCGGAATTGATTCGGGACATCTGAGTCCATCAGGGGATCATGCGACATAAAAACTCCTCGAAATTACGACGACACCAATCGGCGGAATTCACGTCACTGGAAAACAATTTCAACTCGCCCACGGTACAACTCGGCGATCAACTCTGCCAGATCATTGCCCCGCCAACGGCTCATTTTTCGAGCTGAGCGACGACCAACGATCCCATTTCCGACGTGCTGACGCTCCTGCCGCCAGCAGCTATGTCGATAGTCCGATGACCTGCTTTGAGAACACTGTCCACGGCCGCTTCGATCGCGCGAGCTTCCGGCTCCAACGCCAACGAGTGCCTCAGCAACATCGCCACCGCCAGAATCGTCGCCAACGGATTCGCGATCCCCTTGCCCGCGATATCCGGTGCGGAGCCGTGAATCGGTTCGTACAACCCCGGCCCGGACGATCCCAGCGACGCCGACGGCAGCATGCCCATCGAGCCGGGCAGCATGGCGCCTTCGTCGGTCAAAATGTCGCCGAACAAATTCTCGGTCACGATCACGTCGAAACTGCGTGGCTTGCTGATGAGGTGCATCGCCATCGCATCGACTAGCAAGACCTCGTACTGCACGTCGGGAAACTCGTCGCGAACGATTCGCTGCGAGACCTCACGCCACAACCGCGATACTTCCAGCACATTGGCCTTGTCGACTTGCGTCAGCTTTTTTCGACGGCCTTGAGCAGCTCGCGCGGCCATTCGCGTGATCCGTTCGATCTCGGCGGTGTTGTAGATCATGGTGTTGAACGCCTCTTCGCCCGACGGATGCGGACGACGTCCCGACTCGCCGAAATAGATGCCGCCAGTCAACTCGCGGAAGAACAGGATGTCGACTCCCTCGACAATCTCGCGTTTGAGCGGCGACGCATCGACCAGCACGTCGTACGCCTTCACCGGCCGCACGTTCGCGAACAATTGCAGCTCCTTGCGGATCTTCAACAGTCCCGCTTCTGGCCGAGTCTTTGCACGCGGGTCGTCCCACTTCGGCCCGCCGACCGCGCCGAGCAACACCGCCTGCGAGCTCTTGCACGCTGCGGTCGTCGCATCGGGCAGGGCGCTGCCGGTCGCGTCGATTGCGCAGCCACCGATCAGGCAGGTTTCAAACGTGAATCTATGCCCGAACTTCCGAGCCACCGCGTTAAGCACGTTTTGTCCTTCGGCGACCACTTCCGGACCGATGCCGTCACCGGGCAACAACACAATTTTTGAATCCATCGTTCGCTCGACCCTTTCACAGAAACTCATGGGAATCAAATCGGCCGACGAATGTAACGGTCTCCGGTAGTCAGCTCCACGATGCCGTTCGGCAGAACCGACACGACCGGCGCGACGGTCGATTCCGCTGTTCCAGATGCGACCGATGCCAGCCGCACGTTGTCGCGGCGGATCGGCGATATCGACCGATCCGAACTGAAGCAGGCCGCAATCCTCGGCCGATTCCCCGAGAAATCTCAACGTCCTTTCGGCGTCACATCGCCGTCTCGTCTCGCGAAAGAGCGACCCATGCTTCGCACGTTTTGTTTCGCCGCCGGCATTATCATCACCATGTGGGGCGCGACCTTTCTGATGGTCGACCAGATGACTTTTGCCTGGAAGGTCGAACCGACCATCGAACGCGATGCCTCGTTCCGTGGGTTTTACGTCACGCTCAACGAAAGCAAGCAGCGAGTCTTCAACCCACCGCAATGGTTGGCTTTCTGCCTGATGTCTGTTGGCACGGTAACGATGCTGTATTCGATCGCGCTGCCGAAGAAGCAAAGTTAACGTGCGGCAGGTTTTCAACCAGCCAGCGCTCCTCTCATCGCGAAGAAGGCAGGTTGAAAACCTGCCCCACGCTACAGCAACTCGGCAATCGGCCGTCCGTCGGACAAGATCGCGATCGGCCGGCCCGAGTGATCTAGAAAGCTTCGCGTCGAGTCGATGCCCAGATGCTGGTAAACCGTCGCCAGCAGGTCTTGAGGCGTGAACGGCTTCTCGGTCGGGAACTCGGCCTTTGAGTTCGTCGCACCGACGACCTGTCCCATTCGCAGGCCGCCACCCGAAATCAATGCCGAGTACGCTTGCGGCCAGTGATCGCGGCCGGTCCCTGATGCGTTGTGGCTCAAGCGCGGAGTTCGGCCGAACTCGCCAACGACCACGACCAGAATCTTCTGGTCAAGTCCCCGTTCAAAGATGTCTTCAATCAGCGTCGCCAGCGCGTGATCCATGTACGGCAGCCGAGTACGCATGTAGTCGCCGAAGTGTCCCGGCCGCATGGCGTTCAGGATGTGGTCGTCCCAGTTCGTAAATTCCGGGCCGTTCTTGGGCGTGTCGATCGCCAAGTTGATGACCGCCGCACCGGCCTCGGCCAATCGCCGAGCCAACAGACATCCCTGGCCCCACAGATTGCGGCCGTAGCGGTCGCGTAACCGGTCGTCTTCTTTCGACAGATCGAACGCAGTGGCCGTCGTCGAACTGGTGAGCAACTCAAACGCTCGTTCGCGAAATTGTCCGGTTGCTTCGAGCTGTCCGCTTTGATCGAGGTCTTTCCGTAAGCGGTCAAATTCCGTCAGCAGCAATTTGCGATTCTCCAAAATCGCCGGATCGCGGCCGACACTGATCTGCGTCTTCAACGGAGCGTAGTTCGCCGACGACGGATCGCCCGCCGCAAACGCCGCGTGATGCCGGCCGAGATACGTCGGCCGCGTGTAGTTCGGATGATTCGGCACGCCGACGTACGGCGGGATCGCATTCGCTCCCATGCCTCGCACGCGGCTGGCGATCGATCCGAAGTCGGGGTGTTCGCTCTTCGATTGCGAGGTCGGGTCCAGCACGCTCGGCCGCTTGCCGGTCATCACGATGATGCCGCCGTCGCTGTGAATCCCGATGTCGTGATTCAGTGACCGCACCAGCGAGAACTTGTCCGCGACCGCCGCCTGCCGAGGAAACAGCTCGCAAATCTCCATTCCTGGCACGTTGGTCGCGATCGGCTGAAAGACGCTGCGGTACTCGACTGGAGCCTGCGGCTTCAAATCGTACGTCTCCAACTGCGACGGCCCACCGTGCAAGTACAGCATGATGACCGACGTGTCCGCGTTCGACGTTCCCGCCACCGACCGCGCCGCCAACAGATCGCTCAACGCCAGACCGCCCAATGCTAGACCGCCCAATGCCAGCGACCCGACTTGCAAGAAGTCGCGACGACTCACCGGACCAGTGCAGCAAGTGTGATTCATTGGTGATCTCTCAGTGATTCAAGCAAAACTCCGACGACGCCAGCAGTGCCCAGACGAGTTGCTTCAGCACCGCCTCCTTGCGATCTCCGGCGGCTTTCAATTGTTCCGTGACGTCTGCGTTCTCGTCGGCCGAGGGACTTCGTGAAAGCACGCTGATGTAAACTTCATCGGCCACGGCAGCCGGGGAATCGAGAGCCTTGAGCCGAGTCAGCAAGTTTTCCGGTTGTGCGTCGAGCAACTTCAACAGCTCGACGTCGTTCATCAGAAACAACGCCGCTCGCAACGACGGAGCGAACTCCCCTTCCGGTTCCATCGGCGGGTTTGCGAAGGCTTTCAGGAATTTCGCTTTGATCACGTCGGTCGGTTTCGTTCCCACGGCAGTTGTCGAACTCGCGAAGAGTTGCTCTGCGGAAAGCGGCTTTTCCAACGCGACGGCGAAGTGCTCCGGCAACGGCTCCTTTGCGTCGGCGGGCAGGACTCCCGATCGCTGGTAGGTCCGAGTCATCGCCAGTTCTCGCAGCAGCCACTTGAGATCAAACTTGTGCTCGGTCAATTCGCGTGCCAGCAGTTCTAGCAATTCCGGATGCGACGGCGGGTTCTCGCTATGATGCAGATCGAGCGGATGCACGAGTCCGCGTCCCATCGCCATGAACCACATCCGGTTAGCAATGCTCTTCGCAAACTGCGTGTTGTCCGCCGCCGTGATTTGATTTGCGAGCTGTTCCAGCGGGCTGAACTTCGGTCGGCCAGGTTCTTTTGTCGTCTTGTCCGGAGGCTCGAGGTACTCCTCACCTTTCATGAATTCTGGAATCGTGATCTCGGAGCGACCCGGGACTCGCGGGCCAATCGACTTCTTCTGCGGATTGAAGACCGATTGAAACTCGATCTTCTTTGTGAGTAATTTTTCGCTGACTGCGGGAAACTTTACGTCGCTCCGCAATTCCGTGTTCAAGAATGCGACGTACATCCCCTGGAAATCGTCCTGCTTGTAGTCCTTGATGAAGAGATGGTCGTGGCACTGAGCACATTGCAGGTCCATCCCCAAGAACAACCGGCCGACGTCGCGAGTCAAAATCGGATAGTCGATCGCGTTCTGCCCGTAATGTTCCAGCCGTTTGCTGAGGAAGAACGCCGACGCCCGCGTCTGTTCGTTCTTCGGATCGGGCGAGATCATCTCGCGAGCCAGAACATCCCACGACTTGTTCTGCTTGAACGATTCGCGCAGGTACGCGATCCACTCAGGATGCTCGCCGCGGCGCTCCATCAGCGCGACGTGCATCAGGTCCGCCAAGCGGATGGGGAACTCGTCGCTGGCCAGCAGTTTGTCGATCAGCTTTTCCCGTTTATTGGCGGCCGAGTCCTTCAAGAACTCACGAGTTTCCGCCGCACTCGGAATACGGCCGGCGAAGTCGAGAAATACTCTCCGCAAAAATTCCGCATCGTCCGCCAACGCCGCAGTCGGTTGTCCGGAGAGCTTTGCGTCGATCAACGCATCGACTCGCGAAGACAACGGCTCATCTGCGAAGAGCGTTGTCGCCGGCGCAAACACAAATCCAACGAGCAACAACCAACAGTGCGACCGTCGAATCAGCAGCATGACGAATTCACTTTGGTGGGAATGGAGGCGGGCATCAGTCGTAGACCGGACGCCTACGTCCGGCCAGTGAACCGTTAGGACGTAGGCGTCCGACCTACGTTCAACGGTGGCTGGGGAGTATAACCAGCGAAACAACGGGGTCGGGAGTCTTTTTCTCGTGCCGATCACTCGGTCCCCGAAATTTATTGGAGTCTGCCGGCACGAGAAAAAGACTCCCGACCCCTTGGCCATGCACATCGCGATCATCACATCCGGCGGAGCGGGAATGTTTTGTGGGTCGTGCATGCATGACAACACTTGGGCGAGAGCATTGATGGCGTCCGGAGCTGAGGTCTCGCTAATCCCGACCTACACGCCAATCCGAGTCGATGAAACCGACGTCAGCGATTCGCGTGTCTTCTTCGGTGGCATCAACGTCTTTTTGGCCTCGAAGTGGCGCTGGTGGCGAACCGTGCCAAGCTTCGCTCGACGCTGGTTCGATCATCCGACGATCATCCGTTGGGCGACACGCAAAGCGGTCAGTAACGACGCGGCTCAACTCGGTCAACTGACGCTCGACATGCTTGCCGGCGAAGCTGGCCCGCAGCGAGAGCAAGTCGAAGAACTCGCGAAGTTCATCGGCGAGCAACTGTGTCCCGACGTCGTCGTTTTCAGCAACGCGCTTTTGGCCGGAGCCGTCCGCCGAATCAAACAACTCTTCTCCGGACCAGTCCTCTGCGTGCTGCAGGGAGACGATATCTTTCTCGGCTCACTCCCCGACTCGCACCGTGAACGAGTTATGTCGGCACTGCGCGATCGTGCTTGCGACTTCGACGGCTTCATCACACACAGCCGCTACTACGCCGAGCACATGGCCACTGAATTGGCAGTGGCAGCCGACCGATTTCATCAACTGCCGCTTGGCATCGACCTGACCGGTCATGACGGCCAGCCGCGAGTGGCCGGTGATCCATTCACAGTCGGCTACTTCGCTCGCCTCTGCCCAGAGAAGGGGCTGCACTTGCTGGTCGAAGCGTTCGCCCGTTTTCACGCGAAGCATCCGCGCACGCGGCTGCGAGTCGGTGGCTACTTGGGGGAGCGGGACCGGCTTTACTTTGAGCAGGTCCGTTCGCAGGCGGCTCAACTCGGTCCATCGTTCGAGTTCGTCGGCAGTCCGACGTCGCAGGCCGAGAAGGTCGAGTTCCTGAAGTCGCTGGATGTGCTCAGCGTCCCGACGGTCTATCGCGAACCGAAAGGTCTCTCGATCCTCGAAGCCTTGGCGAACGGCGTCCCGGTGGTGCAACCCGCTCACGGAGCGTTTCCGGAACTGCTGGAATCCACGCAAGGCGGCCTGCTGTTCGAGCCGGGAAACCTCGACGACATGATCGCGAAATGGGAATCATTGTTGTTGGATCCCAACGAACGTTTGCGACTCGCCCGTGCCGGTCAAGCAAAGGTGCGCGAGTTCTATTCGTCACAAGAGATGACCGACCAATCTTGGCGACTGTTTGATTCGCTGATTCGACGACCGGAGACTGCACGTCCATGACTCCCCAACGTCTGACTGAACTTGTCTCGACTTTTTCATCGCGGCGCATTGCCGTCATTGGCGATTTCTTTCTCGACAAGTACCTCGAAGTCGATCACACGCTGGATGAGCCGTCGTTTGAGACGGGACTGAATGCGAACCAAGTGGCGGCGATTCGGCGATTCGCGGGGGCGGCGGGAACCGTCGTCAATAACTTGGCGGCTCTCGGCTGTGGAACGATGCACGCGATTGGGGCAGTCGGCGATGACGGCGAAGCGTTCGATCTGCGGTACTGCTTGCACGCAGTCGGGTGCTCGACCGACGGGTTGGTGACGTGTGGCCAGATCATGACACCGACGTATCTCAAACCACGCGACAGGCGCGATCCGAGTCTTGCTGGTGAGCACGAGCGATACGACACGAAGAACCGCTCGCCGATGCCGCCTGCCGTGCTCGATCAGGTGCTGGCGACGCTCGACCGACTTTTGCCGGAGGTCGATGCGGTGATCGTGCTCGACCAAGTCGTCGAGGACAATTGCGGTGTCATCACCGGCGCGATGCGAACGGCTCTGGCCGAGCGTGCTCGACGGCATCCGAGCATACTTTTCTGGGCAGACAGTCGGAAACACATCCGCGCGTTCCGCAACATGCTCATCAAACCGAATCAATTCGAGGCGGTCGGCCACGCGAACCCCCTGCCGGACGAACGGATCGAACTGGAACGGCTCAAGGCCGAACTGCCCGGATTGCGAGCAACGACGCAAGCTCCAGTTTGCGTGACGCTTGGCGAGCGGGGCTTAATGGTCAGCGAGCCGGTGCCGACGTTCGTTCCCGCCGTGCGCATCGACGGTCCCATCGACCCGACCGGCGCGGGGGACAGCGTCACAGCCGGGATGGTACTGTCGCTGATCTCGGAGGCGACGATGACGGAGGCGGCACTCGTTGGCAACCTCGTGGCGTCGATCACCGTGCAGCAACTCGCGACAACCGGGGTCGCTCGGCCAGATGAATTGCCGCCTCGGCTGGAGATGTGGCGGCGGCAGAATCGGGATTGAGTGTCGGGCCGAGAGGTGACGCGATATCTTGTCGTGGGGCAGGTTTTCAACCTGCCTTGGAGGTCCGGGCGGGTTGAAAACCTGCTCCACAATTGGAAAGGAACAACCATGCGGCACCTGATGATCGGTTTGGTGGTGATGTTTTTGGCGGCCTCGGCCGAGGCCGCGGTGCAAACGAAAACCGTGAGCTACAAACACGGCGATTTGGAATGCAAAGGATTTCTCGCGTGGGACGATGCGGTCTCAGGCAAACGGCCGGGCGTGCTGGTCGTGCATGAGTGGTGGGGGTTGGACGAGTACGCTCGCTCGCGAGCACAGCAACTCGCCAAGCTCGGCTACCTCGCGTTCGCGTGTGACATGTACGGCGACGGAAAAATTGCCGAGCACCCCGATGGCGCCCGCAAAATGGCCAGCATCGTCCGCATGAACGTCGAGACCTGGCGGAAGCGAGCGCAGGTGTCGTTGGAGGTTTTGAAAGCTCATCCGCAGTGCGACAACGGCAAGCTGGCGGCGATCGGCTACTGTTTCGGAGGTTCCACCGCGCTACAGTTGGCCTACACCGGAGCGGACCTGAAAGCGGTCGCCACATTTCATGCGGCATTGCCGGCTCCGACGGCGGACGAAGCCAAGTCGCTGAAGGCCCGTGTGCTGGTCTGCCACGGCGGAGCGGACTCGTTCATTCCCGAAGCCGCGATCAAAGCCTTTCACGAGCCGCTCGACAAAGCAAGAGTGAAGCACGAGTTCGTTTCGTACCCCGGCGTCGTACACAGCTTCACCGTACCAGGTGCCGATGCTCGCAATCTTCCTGGAATGAAATACGACAAGATGGCGGACGAAGACTCGTGGCGGCGGATGACGAAACTCTTTGCCGAACAGTTTGGGAAATAACTTCGATGACTCAACCGACATCCGCTGGCTTTCCATCTGTTCGCCTGCGACGTCTGCGGTCCAGCCCGCGGCTGCGCGAACTCGTACGCGAGACGGAACTCAATCCGCGCGACTTCATCCTGCCGCTGTTCGTGCGGCACGGACAGAATCAGCGAGTACCAATTCGATCGATGCCCGGTCACGATCAGATGACCGTCGATCATCTGCCGGACGAGATCGCCGAGATCGCGTCGCTCGGCATTCCCGCGGTGATCCTGTTTGGCATCCCGGAGCACAAAGACGCGGTCGGCAGCGAGGCCTACGCTCTTAATGGGGTCATCCAGCAGGCGGTGCGGGCGATCAAAGCGACTCGGTCGGACGTGCTTGTCATGACCGACGTTTGCTTCTGTGAGTTTACCGATCACGGCCACTGCGGCATCGTCAACGACAAGCACGGGCACACTGATGTCGACAACGACGCGACGCTCGGAATCCTCGTCCAAGAAGCAGTCGCACAATGTCAAGCGGGTGCGGATTTGATCGCTCCCAGCGGCATGATGGACGGCATGATCGCCGCGCTGCGTTCCGGCTTGGACAACTCCGGCTTCGAGAACATCCCGATCATGAGCTACGCCGCGAAATATGCCTCGGCGTTTTACGGCCCGTTCCGCGATGCGGCCGAGAGTGCTCCGCAGTTCGGTGATCGACGCAGTTATCAAATGGACCCGGCCAACGCGGCTGAGGCACTGCGTGAAGTCGCGCTCGACGTCGCCGAAGGTGCCGATATCCTGATGGTCAAACCGGCTCTGAGTTACCTCGATGTGATCTGCCGAGTGAAGCAGGCTCATCCGGAGATTCCGCTGGCGGCGTACAACGTCAGCGGCGAGTACTCGATGGTCAAAGCCGCTGCCGCCAACGGCTGGATCGACGAGCAGCGGATCACGCTCGAAATCCTGACGTCGATCAAACGCGCCGGAGCCGACATGATCCTGACGTACTTCGCTAAACAAGCCGCCAAATGGCTCGCGTGACCCGATCTCCGTATCTGCTCACTCCATCTCAACACCCAAGGAGTGAACCATGTCGCGACAAGTGATTTCCGGTGTCCTCAGCGTTTTTTCTGCTGGCCCTGTCGTCGACTGCGAGTGCGGACACGCTACTGCAAGCGAAGTTTAAGAAAGGGGAGACTCAGAAGCAGAAGATGACTCAAACGCAAAACATGACGATGATCTTCGCTAGACAGCCGCCGGTCAAAACTGAGCAGCTTCACACCATGAATATGGAAGTCATCTGCGATGACGTGACGGACACTGGAATCGCAACGCTTCGTCATCGCCTGCCGCGAATGCAAATGACGATGCAGGTGCCTCCACCGCTCAGCAAAAAACTGGAATACGATTCTGACGGGCCCGCACCAACCGATCCAATCCTCCAGCAAATCGACAAGATGGTTCGACCGATGGTCGGCGTCGACTTTTCGATGAAATGCAACCGGCAAGGGCACATTTCTGACTTAGCAATTCCACCAAAGGCGCTTGACGGACTCAAGGCCTCGCCGGCAGTCGCACTGGGAGGCAACTTCTTTTCAGAATCCGGCATGAAACAAATGGGCGAGCAAGGCGGGATCGGGCTTCCAGAAAAGCCCGTCAAGTCGGGTGACAAGTGAACCGCCGCGACCGAACTCAAGTCACCAATCGGCGCCATGAAAATGAAGCGAGTTTACAGCTATCTCGGGCCTGACTCGAAGTCTGGACACGAAACAATCACAGTGGCGGTGTAGGTCGGACTAGAGCCTGATCCGAATACTCAGTCGCCGGCGAAGGCCGCGCTCAAATCTGGAGCAGGAGAAGGCGAAATTCTTTTCGACAACAAGCTGAGCCGATTGTCGCGCAGCCAGATCAAGATGGTCATGGAGATGGAAATCACGACCGGAACGCAAACGATCCAGCAGACCATCGAATCGAACGTGACCGTCATCGATGTGACGTCCGACAAATAACCTGCCGAAACAACCGGCTCAAAATGAACGGAGCCGAATGCTCGGAAGTTCGGCTCCGTTGGATGAACATGGCTGGTCGCTCAAACTGCGAGGCCGGTACCGAAAAACTCGAATCGTCGGCGACTGAAATTCAGAATCGGGGTCGTGACTCAGCTCTCCAAGTCATTGAATCGGCCGTTGCTGTCGCCGAAAGCGTCGCTGGGCGCATTCATCCGGTCAAACAGCGACAAGAACAAGTCATTGAGCGGCGTTTCCTTCTCAATCTTGATGTACCGCCCTGGCTTCACCGAGCCACCGCCTCGTCCCGCGAGAATGATCGGCAGGTTGTGGTGCGAGTGCGCGTTGCCGTCGCCCAGTCCGCTGCCGAAGAACACGAGGCTGTGATCGAGCAGCGTCCCTTCCCCTTCCTTGACCGCCTTGAGTTGTTGCAGGAAGTACGCGAACTGCTCCATCTGATACTTGTCGATCTTCTTGAGCTTCTCAACTTTGTTCGCGTCGTCACCGTGATGCGACAGTTCGTGGTGCCCTTCGTTGACGCCCACGGACGGATAGGTCTTGTTGCTGCCCTCGTTGGCGACCATGCAGGTGATGACGCGCGTGGTGTCGGTGCGAAACGCCAACATCATCAAGTCGTACATCAACCGCAGATGGTCGCGGCCATCTTTGGGGATGCCCTTCGGAATCTCGTAATCTGGCCGCGAGTTCTTCGCATGGACTTCAGCTTGCTCAATGCGAGTTTCGATCTCGCGGACGCTGGTGAAGTACTCGTCGATCTTCTGCCGATCCGTCTGGCCGAGCTTGTCCTTCAACTTCGCCGCGTCCCCCGCGACGACATCCAGCACGCTCTTGCGATAGGCCGCGCGTTTGGCCCGTGCTGCGGGATCGTTTTCCTCGCCGCCGAATAACCGCTCGAAGACCAGACGCGGATTGATCTCCTTGGCCATCGGCGTCGATTCGGACTTCCACGAGATCGTGTTCGAATACGCGCAGGAATATCCCGAATCGCAATTGCCCGACGAACGCCCCGGTTCGATGCCAACTTCCAGCGACGGCATCCGCGTCAGGTGCCCGATCTTCGACGCGATCCACTGATCGGCGGACATGCCGACCTTGATGTTCGCTCCCGCCGTCTTCACCGGATGCGCCCCGGTTAGCAAACTGGCAGCCGACCGAGCATGATCTCCCGGCCCATCCCCCTTGGCTCGTCCGTTGTCCTGAGCCAACCCGCTGATGACCAGTAGGTCGCTCTTGAGCGGAGCCAGCGCTTCGAGCGACTCGACTAATTCAAAGCCTTCACCCGGCGTCTTCGGAAACCAAGCCGACTGAATTACACCATTCGGCTGAGACACAAACGCCATTCGCGTCGGGATGTTCTTCCCGGCCGCCGTCGCTTTTTCTGTCGGTGCTCCGAACGCATGAGTCGCCAACATCGAATCCAATACTGGCAGCGCAACTGCCGCACCGAGGCCCCGCAACAACGTCCGGCGTGACAACAGGCCAGCCTTCGCAAACGTCCGCAACGTCGCTCGCTGGGCGGTGGTGATGTGGTTGTACTGTCCAGTCATGGTATTCTCCGAATCGGTTAATCCACTTTTCCATCGCCGCGTCGCATCTGGAACGGTTCACTGAGCACGATTTGCGTGATCAACGTCGAGAACCGGTAGCCGTCGGTCGCGTGAACGTCCAAAAGTCTATCGACCGCGCAGCGGTCATAGTATTCCAGTCCTCGGCCGAGGGAATAAGTCAGCAGCTTTTCGGCGAGGCAGCGGCTGAATTGTTTGCTGCGGCCTTTCAAGATCGCGATCAGTTCTGTCGAGCCGTTGAACTTCTCGCCGCTAGGCAGCACTCCGGATGCGTCAATGTCGTGCTGACCGTCACGATCGCGCCAATGGCCGATCGCATCGAAGTGCTCGAAGCCGAAGCCCAACTCGTCCATCTGGCGGTGGCATGAGTTGCAGATCGCATTCTCGCGGTGCAGCTTCAGTTGTTCACGGACCGACGCATCCGGCTTAGCCTTCTGTGTTTCTTCGAGGCTCGGCACATTCGGCGGTGGAGGTGGCGGAGTGGTCCCGAGAATGTTTTCCATGATCCACTTACCGCGCTTCACGGGCGAGGTGCGGCCCGGGTTCGAGGTCACGGTCAGGATGCTGGCTTGCGTCAGCAAGCCGGCTCGGCCGCGAGCGGCGTCGAGCGACACTTTGCGGAACTCGTCGCCGTTCACGCCCGCGATTCCGTAATGCTTGGCAAGTCGCTCGTTGACGAACGTGAATGTTCCGTCGAGCAATTCCAACGTGCTGAGGTCTTCGCGCAGGACGTGCTCAAAGAATTTCGTCGTCTCACGGAGCATGTCGTCGCGAAGCTCCGGCGAGTAGTCTGGGAACTTTTCCCGGTCAGGCGTGAGTTCGTCGAGGCTCCGCAGGTTGAGCCATTGCAGCGCGAAGTTCTCGACGAGTGCTTCCGAACGTTGGTCCTTCAGCATCCGCTGGACTTGTTGCTGAATCACGTCTGGTTTGCGGAGTTCATTCTTCTCGGCCAGTGTGAGCAGTTCGTCGTCAGGCATCGAACTCCACAAGAAGTATGACAGCCGCGTTGCCAACTCGAACTGTGTGATTTCGTGGCGAGCTTTCGGATCATTCGGGTTTGCATCCGCTTCGATGCGGAACAAGAAACTTGGCGAGCAGAGTATGCCTTGCAGCGCGAACTGCATCCCGCGTTCAAAGGTCTCGCCCTGCGAGACCGCCGACTCGACGAGCGGCACGAAGCGATTAATCTCTTCGTCTGTGACCGGCCGACGAAACGCTCGTCGCATCAGCGGTCGCAGGTTCTCGCGCACGGCGTCAGCCAGCGGGCGTGTGGCGGTCGGGGTCGCGACGAGCAGCTTGCGATGCGATTCCGGCAGGTCGTCCTCGCGCACGTCGAGTGGGCCGGCGACTTCTAGCCAGCTGATGTAGAGGTTGCGGTCTTTGCCGCCGCGCGTGGCTTTTGGGTCGTAGAAATCGTTCGGAAACGCGGCGGTGAACTTGTGATTGCCGGCAGCCATTTGGAGTTTAAATTCGTACTCGTCAGGCTCACGCTGACCTTTCACCTCGAAGGAGTGAACCGGCTTGTCGTCGATCGAGAACACCATTTTCGCGAGTTCGTTTCCTGCCTGATCAGCCGCCGCTCGGCCTCGCAGAAGGTACTCGCCGTCTCGCGGGAATTTGTGCTCGGCGATGACATGGCCGACCGAATTGATTCCAAAAAACTCCCCTTGATCCTCAGCCGCTCCGCCCGGCTTGAGTTGCTTTCCGGCAAAGCGAAGCTTGCGCGACTTGGCGGGGTCGGCGGTGCTGATGACTTTCTCGCTGATCTTCTCGGCGGCATCGAGGTACTTCTCCATGAGCAGCGGCGAGACCGACAGCACGTCGCCGATGTTGTCGAAGCCGTAGCCGACATCATCCGATGGAAAATCCTTCGCCGGCTCGAAGTCTACACCCAGCAGATCGCGTACGGTGTTGTTGTACTCGGTGCGGTTCAGTCGCCGGACGGTGACTCGGCCGGGATCGCGTTCGAGCTTACAGTCGATATTGAACAGCTTGTCCTCCAGCCACGACGCAACCGCCAAGTAATCGTCGTGCGTCGGCCGCTCGCGGCCCTCTTCGACCGGAGGCATCGCTTCAATCTGCAACATCGGGAGCACCTTCTCCCAAACCTTGCGGGACTTCTGTACCGAAATCTCGCTGTCGAAGTTGTGCAGCGCGATGCCCCCTTCGGGATCATTCTCCCCGTGACATTCGAGGCAATGCTTCTTGAGGAAAGGGGCGACCTGCGTTTGAAACGTGTCTGGCTTTGCGGCTTCGACTCGCTGAGGTTCGACAGCACCCGTGCCCCACATCACGACGCCCACGAGCAGGACCGCTCCGACACCGCAAGCGCTCCAGAGCGGCCACAATCGTTGAGCGACCGACCACGAGTGACGTTTCGCCTTTTGAGCTCGCGTCGGGAAAGCCGATTGCGACTTGACGGCCGGCCGCTTCAACACGGCCGCGTAGTTTCGTTCGACAGCTCGTTCAAAAGCAGTCGCGGCCGGTACCGTGTAGGCCGCTTGGCATTCTTCGGCGGGGCAACGTCCCTGCTTGCCGGAGTGCCGCGCATCGACCTTGAACGTAGCACCGCATTTGGCACAGGTGATCGGGATCAGTTGTTTGGTGGGCTTGCCGGACATCAGGCTCACGCGCGGGCGGGAAGACGGGGAGACGAGAGTAGTTTACCCGGTGATTTCCGGCGAGGACAGCATCTTGTGGTGAACTCGAGACCCGGCCTGACGGCGTTGCCGGACAACCATTAAACTCCGCCGCCCATCGTGGGGTAGGCGGTTCGCCTGCCCACTTTCTCGCCACTATCCCGATCCTGCCGAAGCACAGGCGAGCCGACTGTGCCGCGAGAATTCATGCCTCAAACCGCCACTTCACTTCGCTCTGTCTCCGTCCTGACGTTGCTGACGCTGGGGCAGATGGGGCTGCAATTCGGTCTGCAATTGCTGCTGGCCAAGTGGTTCGGAACCGAGTCCGACATGGACGCCTTCGTCGCTGCCTCGACGTTGCCGCTAGTCGTCAGTGGATTGCTGGCCGGCTCCTTGGCTTCCGCATTTGTGCCGATCTACGTCGAGACACGCGAGCGTGCCGGCGAGATGGCCGCGTGGTCGATGGCGGTGCAGCTTGTGTGTTGGCTGTCGCTGTTCACTCTCTTGCTGTGGCAGGTTGCGAAACTTTTTGCTGAGCCGTGGATGCGAACTCTGCATCCCGGCTTCGACGACGAACAGATCTGGCGCACGGCTGAATTGTTTCAAACTCTGTCGAGCCTCATGGTCTGGAACAGTCTGAGCGGGTTGGCTCGCGTGTGGAATCACTGTCACGGACGATTTGCCGTGACTGGATTCGCGGCGCTGTTCGGCAACGCAGTTACAGTCGCGCTGGCTTGGCGTGGCGGACCGAACGGCGGTATGGACAAGGTTGCGCAAGCGGTCAGCATCGGAGCGGTAGTCACTTTCTCTCTGCAGATGCCTTGGGTGCAAATCTTCTCACGCGGCTGGCCGGTGACGAAAGAGTCGCAGTCGGCCGTGAAACGCTGCTTGCTGTTGATGTTGCCGCTGGCCATTGGTCTGACATGCAATCAACTCGATCCACTTCTGGATCGGTATCTCACGTCGCCGTCGCCGGGGAGCGTCTCGCAACTCGGTTACGCTTCGCGTCTGGCGGCGGCAGTGCTGACGCTCAGCACGAGCGGTCTCGCGGTCGTCGCCTTCCCGGCCCTCGCGCGTCACGCGGCTGAACGTGACGATGACAAGCTGCGAGCCGAGATCGCCGCCGCATTGCGATTTCTGACACTGCTGCTGGTACCGGTGGTCGTCACTCTGGTGTGGTTCGCCAGTCCGCTGATTCGAGACTTGTTGCAGCGTGGCCGGTTTTCGGCGGAGGACACGCGCGCGGTGTCGTCCACGTTGGTGATGCTGTGTGGCTTGATTGTCGGCGGCAGCTTGGGTGAGATCGCCGCGAAAGTGTTTTATGCGTGGCAGAATACTCGGACGCCGGTAATCGTTGGGTTGATTGGTTTCAGCATCGGCGCGGCGTTGAAGTTTCAATGGGTTCAGCCGCACGGCGTCCTGGGCTTGGCGGCGGCAACGTCGGCGTATTACCTGCTCAATGTGGTTGTCATGCTGGGTTTGATTGCCATGCGGCTGGGGTTGGACATCTTTCGCGGAGTGCTCGGCACACTGATCCGAGCGGCGATTGGCTCGGCCGCGGCGGCGTATGTCGGTTCGCTGTTGTTGCGGACCTCGCTGCCATTTTCCTCGCTGTGGGGAGCGGCGGCTGGCGGTGCCACGCTGTTGATTGTGCTCGTGCTGCTGCGTGACGACGTCGCTTGGCGAGCGGTGCGGATGGTGCTTCCCGCTCGGACGCACGAGCCGCGATCGTGAGCAACTCGTCCTCCAAACAACAACAGCCCGGATGCTCGAAAGCCGCCGGGCTGTTGCCTTGAATTGACTCTCGAACTTTAGACCGCGCCCTCACCGGATTCTCCGGTTCGGATGCGGACAACGTTCTCCAGATTCGAGACGAAGATTTTCCCGTCACCGATCTTTCCGGTCCGAGCTCCCGCGACGATCGCGTCGATTGCGGCTTGCACTTGAGCATCGGTGACGACGACTTCCAGCTTTGTCTTCGGCAGAAAATCCACGGTGTATTCCGCACCGCGGTACTGTTCCTTGTGACCTTTTTGGCGGCCGAACCCTTTGCACTCGGTCACAGTCATTCCGAGCACCTGAATCTTGGTCAGTGCTTCTTTGACGTCTTCCAATTTGAAGTGCCGAATGATGGCTTCGATTTTTTTCATGGTTTGGTCCTTGTGAATTTGGGAGGAAATCCACGGCGACGGCCACTTGCCGCCGCCGTGGCAAGAATGCGAACTTGAGGGTTAGTTCTTTTCCAGCACAAAGCCATGATAGGCATTGTTGCCGTGTTCGCCGATGTCCAAGCCTTCTATTTCCTCTTCGGGACTCACGCGGATACCGATGGTCGCCTTCAAGAGCACCCAGCAGATACCGCTGACGACGATGACGTAACCGGCCACCGCTACGATGCCCGTGAGCTGCGAGATCAACTGCTCCGTGCCGCCACCCGCCAACAGACCGGGTTTACAGACGGCATCCAAAGCGTGAGCCTTGATGGTCGCCGGATCGGCGAACAAGCCGACGCACAGTGTTCCGAAGACACCATTCACCAGATGCACTGATGTCGCACCGACCGGATCGTCAATGCCTGCCTTGTCGAACGTGATGACTGCCAGGACCACGAGCACGCCGGCGATCGCGCCGATGATCGCGGATTGTGGAACCGTCACGACCGAACACGGAGCGGTGATGGCCACCAAACCGGCCAAGCAGCCGTTCAGAGTCATACCCAAGTCCGGCTTGCCGAGCTTCAACCAGCAAGTGGCGGTCGCGGCGAGCGTCGCCACGGCGGCGGCGATGTTCGTCGTGTTGCAGACGTCGGCGATGAAGCCGGGATTCGCATCCATCGTGCTGCCCGGATTGAATCCGAACCAACCGAGCCACAGGATCAAGCAGCCAATGGTCGCGGCCGTCAAGTTGTGGCCGGGAATCGCGTTGACCTTCTTATCAGGCCCATATTTCCCGATACGCGGGCCGAGAATCAGCACGCCCATCAACGCTGCCCAGCCACCAATCGAATGCACCTGCGTCGAACCGGCGAAGTCGTAGAACAGCTTGCCGGCCAACCAGCCGCCGCCCCAAATCCAGTGACCAACGACCGGGTAAATCACGACCGCCATCAGCGCACTGAAGACGATGAACGAGAGATACTTGATGCGCTCAGCCACCGCACCCGAAACAATCGTCGCTGCCGTTCCGGCGAACACCAGTTGGAAGAAAAATTTCGCCCACAGCGGCACCGTCGCCCAACCGATCGCGCCGTAAACGCCTTGGTACTTATTAGCTGCCGGGTCCGCGCTCCACAGCGCGGGGCTGTTGTCCGCGCCGCCGACCATGCAGATGCCACTGGTTCCCACCACGGGGTTGCCGTCACCGAACATCAAACCCCAGCCCAACAGCCAGAAGAAGACCGACGTCACCGCGAACACGACGAAGTTCTTCGACAGGATGTTGGCGCAGTTTTTGGCTCGGCACATGCCCGATTCGACGCAGGCGAAGCCGAGATTCATGAAGAACACCAGCATGGCCGTGACGAGCACCCAGAGGGTGTCCAGTGTGACATTGATCTCGTCCAACTTGGCCGCGACGTCGAGCGCCGGAGTCGCCACCGGTGCAGCGGCAGTTGCAACCGCCGGATCGGCTGGAGCCGCCGCAACCGGGGCTTCCGCCGGCTTGGCGTCCTTTTCGTCTTGGGCCGGGCTCACGCCGGCCATCACGGAAAACAACAATCCGATCGACAGAAATGTCAACCACCGTTTCATCATTTTGGTCCGCTCCATTCGTCAACGAGGCATAACGGAAACTCACGAACCAGCGACGCGCGGTTCGACTCCTCACCGCCCAAAAAAGGCGGTTTGGCTGAGCAAGAACTCTTCACAGCACTCTTCACCATTCAGGCTTGAGCGTGGAGATCCGCGACCTGCGCCGCCGAACAAAACCTCGGCCTGCAATCCTTTGACCGAGAGCCTCACCAACCGCCGACAATCCTTTGAATCGGGCTGGCCACCTCGAACTAACAGCCGCCGCGCAACAGCGCAGCAAGCCATTAGCCCCGTTTTGCAAGCATCGTGCCGAAGACTCCGGCGCGGCGGACCGTCAATGCCCTGTTGCTTGCTGATTGATGTTTTTCAACGCGATTTCTTCAATTTCTCAGATTCAGAAATCTTTGGAGAAACCCGGATCGCTTGGCTTTGATGCCAATCGCCTCATCGTCTGATGACTAGTTCAAAGGCAGGCTTGAGCATTCCGACCGCTTGCCGACTTGGCCGCGTGAAGTCATGCTGCCCCTGGTTGCGACAAGACTTTGGCGGCCTAGGTCGCGCCGGGGGTTGGCCGCCGGACAACACGCGGAGGAGCTTTTGCCATGTCCAGCCATCCCACGTTTGGTGTCCATTACAGCCGTAGAGACGTCTTGCACACAGCCTTGGTGGCAGGAGCCGCCGCGGCCTTGCATCCCATGACTCATCCCGCCATCAGTGCTGAGAAAGCGAAAACCGTCGTGACCAAAGGAAATATCAAACAGTCGATCGTCTTCTGGTGCTTCAACGTCGGCGGCGAGAAATGGGACATTGAGAAGCAATGCCAAGTCGCCAAGCAACTGGGTTGTGTGTCGATTGAGCTGGGAGACCACAAAGATTTCACCGTCATCAAAAAGCACGGCCTGACCTGCGCGATCGCCGGCAATCGGATGCCCGGCGCTCCGTTCACGCGCGGCCTGAACAACCCGGACTATCACGCTGAAGTCATCGCCCGCACGAAAGAAGCCATCGACGGTTGCGCCGAATACGGCTACGGAAACGTGATCGCCTTCACCGGCTACAAGTGGAAGAACGCCGAAGACCCCAAGAGCGATGAAATCTCGCTGGAGCAGGGAGCCGACAACTGCGTCAAGGCGCTCAAGGAGCTCTGTGCCTACGCCGACAAAAAAAACGTCAATATCTGCGTCGAGCACCTCAACACACGCGACGATTCGCACCCGATGAAAGGCCATCCTGGCTACCAAGGGGACGACATCGACTACGTCGCCAACATCGCTCGCCGAGTCGGTTCGCCACGTGCGAAAATCCTGTTTGACATCTACCACGTTCAAATCATGAACGGCGACGTGATCCGCCGCATCGAGCAATGTAAAGACGTTATCGGCCACATTCACACGGCGGGCAATCCCGGCCGAGCGGAGCTCGATGACAAGCAAGAGATCAATTACCCGCCGATCATGCGCAAGCTGCTGGAGATCGGCTACAAGGGCTACGTCGGCCAGGAATTCATCCCGACCCGCGACCCGCTCGTCGGCCTGACCGAGGCCGTCAAACTTTGCGACGTGTGATCCAGCGATGACGGCTACTTCAGCTACTCCGCTGCGTCCAACAGCCGCTGCCAACGAGCCATCAGCACGCGGTGTCTGCCGGACGCTGGATCGTCTTCGTCGATGTCTTTCAGCGCGCGGATCGCCGGTTTGAGTTTCTTCAGCTTCACCAAAGCCGTCGCCATAAGAGATTGATTGGCGGCGACCCAGCCGCCGCTCGAATGTTGATTGCCGTAAACGACGCATTGATCGACAGCCGCTTGCATTCGGTTCTGTTCGAACTGGCAAAGCGTGAGCCAGTAGCAAGCGTCATCGCCCGCCAACAGGTGCAGGCTACGAACGTGCGCATATTCCGGCTGCATCAAAATCAATCGCAACGAGCGTGTCTCCGTCGCACCGACAACTGAGACGTCATCGTTTGACTTCCCGTCAGGAGTCACCATTTGCAACTTTTTCGCGGTGGGAGGGTCCACATCGTACAATTGCGCCGCCAAATAGCCGGGGATGACGTCAGACCAGTGACCCATGACATGTTCCATTCTTCGTTTCATCATGGTCCGTTCCGGCTTGGCAAACTCCAAATCGAAACTACGGCCATCCGGTTTCGCCAGAAACCGTTGCACGCGAATCGGAGCAGCCAGCGACTGCGTGAGTTTGAGAATTTCCTTTTGCTCTTTGGGAGTCATCCGCATCGCCGATTCACGCACGATTTCCGGGTACGGCCAAATTGCGACGTCGTCCTCCGACCAGGCGGCCGCTGGATGTTTGGCGACGCGCGACCACAAGCCTGGTTGATCCTCCGAATCCTCCAACGAGTCGGACACGATCAACGAATTCTCGCCGGTCAGTTCCTGTTGCAGCCGCTTCATGCGAAGCGACAGTTGCTCCGAATGACAAATCAGCTCGACCTGCGGTGCCTCCAACATCGCCGCCGTCAAGGTGAACGTCTCACCGCTGTCCTGCGCGATTGCCGCCAAAAGTTTCGGATCTTGCTGCGCTTGCCGCAACGACATTGGCAAACGAGGCAAAGCGGATTTCGGATCGGCGGTATCGGCGGTCAACGGCAGTCCCAGCGTCGGGTCGAACAGCAAAATGTCTTTCTCGAACAACACACCGACCAAAAAGTTCTCATCGCTCGCAGCCTCACCAGCCGGGCGGCGTGGCGAGAGAATCACTGAGTCCACATTGCGTTGTCGCAGCAACTCCGCAAACGCCCAGGCCCGATCGGCGGCCGTGCCCCGGCCGAGGACCATCACGTCAAATGGTCCCGTCGGTGCTCGACGGCTGCGCGGTGTAATCAGCGCGACATTGCGAACGACATAATCAAACAGATTCACGACGACGTCGAGGTCTTTCTCCGCGTCGCCCGCAGCGAACTTCGTCGCCTTGCTGGCCCACAAACAATCTCGCAGGTACATCGCGTCGCGTTCGACGAATTGCTCCAGTGAGACCTGTTCAATCCATTCTTTTGGCAACGATTTTAAAAGGCTGTGCGGACGATGCGGCTCCCAACCTTCACCGCGCTTTTCCGCTTCGGCTTTCGCCCCTTTGGCCCACTCATTGAGCACTGCGATCGCCTGTTCGGGACCAGACGCGATGCCGAGTTTCTCCGGCCGCAGACCCTCCATCGCGTTTTGCAAGTTTCGGAGAATACGTGACTCCGCCAGTCGATCTGCTTGCTCGCGCTGCGACTTGTCGGGGTTGTTGGTCGTCGGCTGGGACGTGCAGCCAGACCAAATGAGGGCCAGGCTCAACAACGCACTCCGCGAATCCCTTCGGAACAGACTGCGGGAACAAAGTCGAACGGCATCTCGCATGAAAACAACCTTCGGCCAGGGAACAGAAAGAAGAATCGCAGACGTTTACTCGCCTATTGCGGTCATTTCCAGGAACAGCGACCGCAGCCGAGTCAGTTGATTGAATAATCGTGTTACGTCGGAAAGACGCAGCATGTTGGGACCGTCGCTGAGTGCTCGATCGGGATCGGGATGCGTTTCCAGAAACACCGCGTCGCAACCGGCCGCGACGGCGGCTCGCGAGAGGGTCGGCACCATGTCGCGCTGGCCGCCGGTCGTGCTGCCCCCTGGCATCTGCACGCTGTGCGTCGCGTCGTAGCACACGGGAGCACCACTGCGCTGCATGATCGGGATGCACCGAAAGTCGTTGACCAACCGGCCATAACCAAACGTCGTCCCGCGCTCGGTCAGCAGTACTCGCGGACAGCCGGCTTCTTCGCACTTTTTGACGATGTGCGTTGTGTCTTCAGCTGCGACGAACTGCGGCTTCTTAATGTTGACCACTCCTCCGCTCGCGGCACACGCCGTCGCGATCGCGTGGACTAAGTCCGTCTGCCGAGCGAGAAACGCCGGCACTTGCAGAATCTGACACACCTTCGCGGCCGGTTCGGCCTGCTGCGGTTCGTGAATGTCGGTCGTCACCGGCAACCCAGTCACCTCACGCACCTTCGCAAGAATGTCGAGACCGCGTTCCAAACCGGGGCCGCGAAAACTGTGAAAGCTCGTCCGATTGGCTTTGTCGAAGCTCGATTTGAAAACCAGTTGCCAATCATTCGCGTCAGCCCATTCGGCCAACTGCTTGGCCACATCGAGCACCAGTTGTTCGCTCTCGATGACACACGGTCCCGCAATGAACAGCAGCGGATGTCCGCCGCCGCATTGCAGGCTTCCAATCTTGATCGGATTGTCTGGCATGATTCCGTTCTGCCCCTCGCTTCCAACTCAGTGAAAAGTGCAGAGTGACGACTGTAAAGTGGAAAATGTCTGAACGAGATTCTCACTTTGCACTTTGCAGTCGTCACTCTGTGCTTGGCACTGTTCTATTCGATCCTCAAACCGAGACGTGGTGACCTCACGGCGCGAACACCTCCATCGCCCCCGGCAGCACTTCCAGCGTCACGGGCGTGAATCCGGCCGGATCGCCATCCATTTGCCACGGGACGGAGACGTCGGCCTCGATTCGCACTCGCGACGCTTTCAGGCAGGTCACATCGGGCAGCGATTGATGTCGGCCGGCGACCACATGCCCGAAGTACCGCACCATTTGAAATGTCGAGCCTCGCTCGAAAAGGCACAAGTCCAACTCCCCGTCCTCGGCAGTGGCTTGCGGAGCGAACGGAATCCCTAAGGCGTACATTGGCACGTTGACAGCAATTAGCAGTCGCGCTATTCGCGGCTGCGGTTCGTCATTCACGAAGACCCGCACCGGCGGATGATCGTACTGACGGATCGAGTGCCACATCGGCGGCAGGTAGTGCCATTTGTGAATGTTGCCGCGACGGCTTGCGTGTGCCCGATGCAACACCGCCGCATCGAAGCCGCAACTCGCCATCAACGTGAACCGCCGGCTGTTAAGTTGCCCCAAGTCCAGCTTTCGCCGTGAGCCGCTCGCGATCAACTCAGCGACTTGCGCTCCCGACGGCTGAATTTTCAGATACTTCGCCAGCAAATTCTCCGTCCCCAGCGGCAACGTCGCGAGCGGCAATCCCGAATAACGATTGACCACGTCGCCAATCGTCCCGTCGCCACCCGCAGCAAGTACGCACACGAGTTGCTCGCACGCCGCAGGGTCGGCCAGTTTTGCCTGCATTCGTTCACGGCTCGCAAAGAGTCGCGGCCGAATGCCGCGCCGTTTCAGCTCGCGAATTAACTCCATCAAGACGCCGCGCCGAGCACCCGTCCCCGATGTCGGATTGCGTTGAATCGCCACCCACGGACACTTCATAGCAGAACCCCCAGCAGGTCGCTGAGTCGCCGCAACTCAGATTCATCTGCATCGCGCCGCAGGTGCAGCGCCGCGATTCCGGCCGCGCGCGCCGACTCGACATCGTTCACCAAATCGTCACCGATCATCAGCACTTCGCTCGGATCGCATTCCGCAGCCGCAACGACGGCCGAGTAAAAACCGCGATGCGTTTTCCGGTACCCGACCAGTGACGAGATGACTCGACAGCGAATGTCTCGCAATTCGGCCAGTCCATCGCAGACGCGATTCAGCCTCGCATCGAAATTTGACGCGATCAGCACTCGATAACCGCGTTGCTTGAGTTCGTGCAGCGTCGTGGCGACGTCGTCGAAGCAGCGCCACGAGTCCGGCCTTCCGAAGTGATCGAACAATTCATCAAAGCACGTCGACGGATCGGTGACATCCGGTAGAACGTCTTGCACGATCTGTCGCCAGAAGTCGCGCTCATGCTCTTCGTTGGTCCGGCCCGGCTCGCCGAATCTCGCGGTGGCCGATTCATCGGCGCGGCGGAAGGCTTCTGCAAACCGCAACCGAACTTCTTCAGCGGGCAGTCGCGATCCAAACCGCTGACCATGCAGCGCGTACGCGGCGGCGACCGATGGCTCGGCATAGATCAACGTTCCCACAGCATCCAGCGCGATGCACCGAAATCGCTTCGCTGAGCCACTCATTCGCACCTCCTTGAGTTTTACGTTTCGCAGTCTGTCGCCACTCGCACGAATCGCCAAGCTCAATTCGTCGTAGTCTTTCCTTCCGAGGTGTGCAGCTGGCAGACAACCGGTGAGCGAGGACTGCGTCGGTGCGTAAATTCAGACCTTGGCCATTCGCAGTGTTAGCAAGGCCGTTTTCCAGGATTTGCTGCCGCACCCCAACAACGAGACTCACTGCCGGTTCAACGACAACCTGGTTCCTTTTGGAGTACGCTGTAAGTTCGACTTTTGCAGTTTTTAGAGTGTTGAGAACTGATCTACGGAAAAAGCGCGAGCCTCCACGACAATGCTTGGGACATCACTCTCAGGCATCGAGCAAGGAGGCTCACGATGTAACTTGTACCCAGTTTTGCGGTTTTGTT
>CAMDRI010000023.1 GCA_945906725.1 Candidatus Kuenenia stuttgartensis
GGATGGGCTTTTGGGGGGATGTAGGTGCGGACTTTGGTGTCGAACAGCATCAGTCCGACCGCGTCGTTTTGACGAATCAGCAAGTACGCGAGCGCCGCCGCCAGATAGCTGCCCCACTGCAACTTGCTCAGCCCTTGATCGCTGGCTTCGCCTCCTTTGCCGAAGTCCATCGACTTTGAGCAGTCCAGCAGGATCGTGGCTCGCAGGTTGGTCTCGTCCTCGTACAGCTTGACGTAGTACTTGTCCGTGCGCGCGAGCACCTTCCAGTCGAGCATCCGCATCTCATCTCCCGGTGTGTACGACCGGTGATCGAGATACTCGACCGAGAACCCGTGATACGGACTGCGATGCTTGCCGGTCAGAAACCCCTCGACAACTTGCTTGGCAATCAATTCGAGATTGCCGATGCGTGCGAGGCCAGCGGGATCGAGGTAGGACATGGCGAAGTCTCAACGAAAGACAAGAAACCCAATATCGGACTTGAGAACGCTAATCTTCGCTAATCTGCGCTGATCGGGATTAGCGAAGATCAGCGCAGATTAGCGTTCCCGCTTTGTGTGCTACTCCGGTTCGCGAATGGCCTCGAACAGTTTTTCGACGATGTGGTCGGTCGTGACGCCGTCGCTCTCGGCGGCGAAGCTGGTGACGAGACGATGGCGGAGGACGGGCTTCGCAATCGCGCGGATGTCGTCGCCGGAGACATGAACTCGGCCGTCGAGCAGGGCGTGAGACTTCGCGGCCAACAGGAGCGCCATGCAGGCGCGCGTGCCGGCTCCCCAGGTGAGGTACTTTTTCACGAAGTCGGGAGCTTCGTCGGTCTTCGGCCGGGTCGCTCGGACCAACTGCACGGCGTAGGCCGCGACCGACTTGCCGACCAGCACTTTCAAGACGACTTGTTGCAGCCGCACAATTTCGTTGCGATCAAGAATCGGCTGCAGCTTGGGAAGTTCGCCCGATGTTGTCGTCTCGGCGACTTTCAATTCGTCTTCGTACTTGGGGTAATCGACAAAGATGCGGAACATGAAACGGTCAAGCTGCGCTTCGGGCAGCGGATAGGTTCCTTCCTGCTCGATCGGGTTCTGCGTGCCGAGCACCAGGAACGGCCGTTCGAGCGGAAAGTCTTGGCCGGCGATCGTGACCTTGTATTCCTGCATCGCTTGCAGCAGGGCGGCCTGCGTCTTGGGCGGCGTGCGGTTGATTTCGTCACCCAGCAGGATGTTCCCGAAGATCGGCCCCTTCACGAATTTCATGCGGCGATGGCCGGTTCCCTCTTCGGTCTCCAGGATTTCGGTGCCAGTGATGTCTGAGGGCATCAGGTCCGGCGTGAACTGGATGCGGCTGAACTTCAGCGACAGCAGGTCGGCAACGGTCGAGACCATCAACGTCTTTGCCAGCCCCGGTACCCCTTCGAGCAAGCAATGTCCACGAGAAAATAGCGCGATCAAAATCTGTTTGAGCACATCCCCTTGGCCAATGATGACCCGCTCCAATTCGCGAGTCATCTTGTGATACGCGGCGGTCAATTCCTCGGCCGCACGCAAGTCGGCGTCGTCCATTCGTTCGTTGCCAATGGTTTTCGACATCGTTGTTCCTCGCTGTAGATTTGGGAAAGCTGGGTGATCGGCGAACGTCGATGCGTAGGCTAGCCGCCCTCGACACGGAGTCAACGAACTCCTTGATAGTGCTTTGCTTGAAACCGTCAGGTTGGTTTGAATACCACCTTCAGGCGGAACTGAGTCACCGGAGTCGCTGATGATCCGAGTCGAAGGCTACGAGAAAACGTATCGCGAAACGGTGGCGGTTCGGGGACTCAACTTTGAGGTTTCGGCCGGCTCGATCGTTGGTCTGGTCGGGCCGAACGGTGCCGGCAAGACGACGACGCTGCGAGCTCTCGCCGGGATCATTCCGCCGACTCGCGGGCGATTGACCGTCGCAGGGCATGACATCGTCCAAGACCCGATTGCGGCGAAGAGTCGGCTGGCGTTCATCCCGGACGAGCCGCAACTCTTCGACGTGCTGACGGCCTGGGAGCACCTCGAATTCACGGCGTCGGTCTATCGTGTGCCGGCCTTTGAGGCCGAGGCCGAGCGATTGCTCACGCAGTTTGAGTTGACCGAAAAGCGGGACACGATCGCTCAAGAGCTCTCACGCGGGATGCGGCAGAAGGTGGCGATCTGCTGTGCATACCTGCACCAGCCGGAAGCGATTCTGTTCGACGAACCGCTCACCGGACTCGACCCGCGCGGCATTCGGACGTTGAAAGAGTCCATCCGCGAACGGGCAGCAGCCGGTGCTGCCGTGATGGTCAGCTCGCATCTGCTCGATCTGATCGAAGACTTGTGCAGCCACTTGTTGCTGATGCACCGCGGTCAGTGCTTGTTTCAAGGGACGATTTCTGAAGCCAAGAACAAATTGGCGGAACTCGGCGCGGATGCCTCGCTGGAGGATGTCTTCTTTCAACTCACAGAACATCCCACTGAGCCTGGCGAGCCGGTGGGCGTCAGCCCTCGGACGATCTCCAAGTCCGAAGAAACGTCCGGAGACTGACGCCACTCGGCTCATCAGAAGTCAATGTTTCGAGTCGCGAGAATTGCCCCCATGTTTCACTCCGCCCTGTGGAAATTGATTCGCCTGAAATGGCGGGGCGGGTTTCGTCAGTTGTGGCGGAGCTTGAAAACACTGCGCGGATGCGTTCAGGCCGGTTTCATTTTTTTGATGATGGCCTACGGCATTGGCTCGATGTTCTTCGTCGGGCGGATGTCATCGGCCACTCCGGACGCCGTGGCGATGGTGGTCGACCGGCTGCGCGACATCGCTGCGATCGGACTCTTCGCGTTCACGACTTGGGCAATGTTGTTTTCGACGGGTGAGGCGACCGTCTATTTCACCGCCAGCGAAGTCGCGTTCTTGTTTCCCGCTCCGTTTCAGCGGCGGCAATTGCTGACATACAAGCTTTTGCAAAGTCTCGGTGGACTGATCTTCGTCAGTTTACTGTTTTCTCTGTTTTTCGCCCGCAGCGTGTGGTGGTGGCTGGGAGGATACGCGGGGACGGTGTTGACGCTCTTGTTCGTGCAACTGCTGACGATGAACGTCGCCTTCGTGCGGCAGGTGCTGGAAGCCAAATCGAACGTGCTGCTGCGCCGAGTGCTCGGTTACAGCGTCAGCGTGTGGGTCTTGATCGCAATCACGCAGATGGTGTTGAATGCTCCGAGCGGCGACTTCGCGGCGCTGGCGATCTCATTTCGCACTTCGACGGCAGGACGTTGGCTGCTCGCGCCGTTTGATGTGTTTGCACGGATGATCTTCGCGACCGATCTGGCCAGCTTCGGCATCTCGACCGGCTGTGTGTTGCTGCTCGACACGGTGCTGCTGGCGGCGGCGTATCGACTGGATGGCTTGTCGTTGGAGGCCGCTCTCGCAATTAGCGAGAAACTGACGGCGCGAATCAAAGCGGCTCAGACGAAGGGCGCCTGGCACATGTTCGCCTCTCCGACGTCTCAAGTGGCGAAACGCCGGCTACCGCGATTGCCGTTTTGGAATGGCGTCGGTCCCATCGTCTGGCAGCGAGTGACCACCAACATCCGCACGTCGGTCAAGCTGTTCGCGTTGCTCGGCGGAGCGGTCCTGCTGGCGGGAGGTCTCGCGTTCACGGTTCATCACAAGACTCCCGAACAACCGTTTGCGGCCGCATTAGCGGGCATTGGAGTGATGGTCTACGTCAGCTTCCTGATCTGCATGTCGCTGCAGAACGAGATCGAACGAGTCGGCTACTTGAAATCACTGCCGATCAGTTCGGTGGCGATCGTGCTGGGAGAGCTGTTGGGCTTCGTCGTGCTGCTGTCGGTCGTGCAAGGCTCGTTCTTTCTGGCGTTGTGCGGCCTGCTACCGTCGATCGCCGGCTGGCTGGTCTGCGCGGCGGTGCTGTCGCTGCCGCTCAACTTTCTGCTGTTCGGAATCGACAAGCTGATTTTCTACTGGTATCCGACACGCATGATGAAAGGTGCCCCCGGCGACTTTCAGAACGCCGGCCGTCAAATGCTGTTCGTCTTTTTGAAGATGCTGCTGCTCGGCGTCGGCCTGGCGCTCGTCGGTGTCGCCGTCATTCCGGGGGCGATGCTTCAATCACCACTACTCGCCGTGATCCCGGCCGCGATTGTGCTGCTGGCCGAATGCGCCGGCTTGGTCCCGCTGCTGACTTACGCCTTCCACCGCTTCGATCCGAGCGTCGATACGCCGGCGTGAACGTCGCTTCTCGCCACACCAGCACGACGCGCCAGCGAGTGGTCTTGCTCGAAAAACCACTCGCTGGCGCGTCGTGCTAATTGTTCTCGCCACAATCCACTTGAATTGTTCGGCCGGTTGTCATACTGTCATAGTCGTCTATGACACGGAGACAATCATGTTCCTGCACGTCGATCCGGACAATGGGCTGGCGATCTACGATCAGATCGTGCGGCAGATCAAATTCGCCGTGGCGACCGGAGCCTTGCCGCCCGGCGAGATGGCTCCGTCGGTGCGCGAGCTGGCTCGCGAGTTGGCGGTGAATCTCAACACGGTTTCGAAGGCGTATCAGCAGCTTCAAGTCGAAGCGGTGCTGGAAAATGTTCGCGGCATGGGGCTGGCTGTCGCTTCGGGGGCCGTCAAATTGTGCCGGGCCGAGCGGATCAAGCTGGTGCAGGAACGTCTTCGCGAGACGCTGTGGGAGGCTCGGCAGAGCGGCCTCGATGCGGACGAGATTCAAAAGCTGATCGCGGCCGAGATGCCGGCGATCGACAAGAAACTGGCGGCGAAGTTGAAGGGGAAGTGATTGCAGTAGCCACGTTCGCCAGAACGTGGGGACATCGACTCATCGCCCACGTTCTGGCGAACGTGGCTACGGGATCGTGACCAAGGACCAACCATGTTGACGAATGGCGATGCTCCGGTGATTCGGCTGGAAAAGGTGACGAAGCGGTTTGGCCGCGAGGTGGCGCTCGACGGCGTCTCGTTCGAGGTGCCGAAGGGCGTGGTGTTCGCGCTGCTCGGTGAAAACGGAGCGGGCAAGACGACGGCCATTCGGGCGCTGCTCGGCTTGGGACATCCCGATGCGGGGACGCTCGAAGTGCTCGGCTTGGACTGCCGGCGCGACGGGCTGAAAATTCGCGAGCGAGCGGGCTGCGTGTTCGAGAAGCCGACGCTCTACGAATGGATGACCGTTGACGAGATCGGCTGGTACACGTCCGGTTTCTACGGCGACGGGTTCTTGCCGAGGTATCGGCAGTTGGCCGCTCAGTTTGATTTGCCGGCGTCGCGAAGAATCAAAGACCTCTCGAAAGGGATGAAGGCGAAAGTGGCACTCGCGCTGTCGCTGGGACATGACCCGGAGTTGCTGATCCTCGACGAGCCGACTTCGGGACTCGACCCGATGGTGCGGCGCGAGTTCCTGCAACGGATGGTCGATCGCACGGCAACTGGCAAGACAGTGTTTCTGTCGAGCCACCAAATCCACGAAGTCGAGCGAGTCGCCGATATGGTCGCGATTCTTCGTCACGGCAAGCTGTTGCTGTGCGAACGGCTCGACCGGCTGAAGGACGAGATCAGCGAATTGACCGTGACGCTCGCCGAGGGCTTCGCTCAACCGCCGGAAGTTGTCGGTGAAGTCTTGCGGCAATCACGCCGCGCCCGGCAGTGGCAGATTTTGACTCGCGGAATCGCTCCGCCCGACATCGAGACTTTGCGGCTGGACCAATCCGTCGCGGAGGTCGCCGTCCGCAAGCCGAACCTCGAAGAGATTTTCACCGCGTACATGCAATGACCCGTAGCCACACTCGCCAGAGTGTGGGCTTTCACGACCGATCCCCCACGTTCTGGCGAACGTGGCTACGAGAATTCCCGCATCATGTTCTCAGACACCAAATTCTGTCGCTTGATCTGGAAGGAATACCGCACTCAGCGGCCGCTGTGGCTGGCGCTACTGATCGCGACGCCGCTGATGCAGGTGGCGATGCTGATCCTGAGGTTCGTCAACGATGATTATCGGATTCATGCCTACACACCTGAGACAGCCAACGGACTGATGGCGATTGGTTTCATCGCGTCGATCGTTTATTTGCTGGGCTGCTGCGCGACGATGTTTTCGGTCGAGCACGAAACCGGTGTGTTTGATTTTCAACGAGTCTTGCCGACGAATCAGCCGCGAGTGTTCTGGGCGAAGGTCAGCTTCGCAGCGGCGAGCAGTCTGTTGCTCACCGCGATTCTGTGGCTGGTGACACGCGGGGTCTTTCTGTGGGATGCACCGCATGGCAGCACTTGGTTTGGAACCTACGGTCTGCTCTACATGGCCGAGATTTTCGCGTGGAGCATCTTTGCTTCACTCATCGTGCGGCAGCCGTTGTGGGGCGTGATCGCCGCCATCGCCTGGCAATCATTGTCGATGCAACTGGTGTTGCCGTACCTGACGAGCGGGCGGCTGAATGATGACGTCCAGCTTCTGAACGAAGACCTCCGATTTACGTTGAGCCGTTTCGGGGTTCTCATCTTGCTGACGGCTGCCGATGTCGTGCTGGGCAAGCTGTGGTTTGAAGATCGGCTACGGCTGCCGCGCTGGCGGATGCGACTGACACGCGACTCCGTGGCGAGCTATCCAGCGGATGCTGAACTGCCGCCGTATCGCGGCCAGCGGCAGATTGGCTGGTCGCGGCTGTTGTGGCTGAGCTGGCGAGACGGCCGCTGGGTGATGATCGCCTTCTTGGTTTGGTACGGATTTCATTTCCTCAGAATGAAAAACTTTCGCGAATGGGAGCTGTTGATGCTCCCGTCGTTCATCGGCAGTTACTTTTTTGGCGTTTTCGCGTTCGCTCCGGAACATTGGGGCGGCCGGTTTCGCTTCTTGACCGAGCGGGGCTGTTCGCCGCGCTTCGCCTGGCTCAGCCGACAAGTCGTATGGATTCCACCGCTGCTGCTGATGTGCGCCGGCACGTTGTGGAAACGAAATTTGGAAAACGTCGCTAATCCACACTCAGCCGATCAGGCGGCGATTGAGGTGATGACGGCGGGGGTTGTGCCGCTGATTGCGTATTCCGCCGGGCAATTCGCGGCCATGTTGATTCGCAGTTCGGTGGTGGCGATTGCCGTCGGGATCGCGCTGACAGTTTTTGGCGGCATTTGGGGCGGCTTGATGACTTCGTGGCTGGCTCCAACGTGGTGGTCGGTCGGTTCGTTGCCGGCGATCGCGCTGTTCGTGACCTGGCTCAAGGCGAACGACTGGGTCGAGGAACGCCGTGATCGAGTCGCTCGCCGGAGGTTGTGGCTGGGACTCGGAGTTCCCATCGGTCTCTTGCTCGTGACGTGCGCGACGTATCGCGTCGTGCAAATTCCGGTCGTGACTTTGCCTGCGGAATGGGACGAAGACTCGCGCGAGTTGGCTCGGCTCGCGCCGGCCGAGAAGGAAACGCTCGACATTTATCGCCGGGCGATGGCGGAGATTGAACAGGGCGAGGGCCACCTGGAGACCTATCTGGATTGTGTGCGCCGGCTCTGGCAGGAACACCCGGATTGGACCGAAACGCAACTTTACGCCGAGGCCAACGATGGATTTCGTCGCGACTGGATGCAGAAACATGTCGCGGCGGTGCCATTGTTGCGAACAGCTCACAGCAAACCGTCGGTGCCATTGGCTTTGGTCGAAGCCGAACTTCCGCCGCGGCACATTGATGATGATTGGTCTTCGGAACGAACTGCCAAGCTGACGTGGTTGATGATTCTGCAAGCGGGACAGACCTTGCAAAGCGGTGATCTCGACGCGACCTGGGATGACATCCTGATCTCTTTTGAATTGCTGCGACGCACCAAATTGCGAGCCGTTCGAGATCCCAAGCCTTACGTCTACAGGATGTCTTCCAGTCTTGAAACGCCGTTGTTGGCGACCATCGCCAAATGGGGGCGGCACGAAAAGCAAACTCGCGACCGCATCTTGCTGGCGATCCGCAAACTCGAAGAACTCGCCGCCGACCGCACGTCGATTCAGCACGCAGTGCATCACGAGTTTCTCAACGCTCAGGAGATGCTGAAGCTCGACAAAACATGGCAGAAATACGTCGAACTGAATCGAACGTACGCCTGGCAATGGAATGAAGAACCGAGATTCCTGGAGGCTGTCTGGAAGGCCATGTTCTGGGAACGTTGGCGAACTGATCGCGTCGTTCGTTGGCAATCGTCACGGGCATTGGAACGATCAGATCTGCTGGGAAGGATTCTGAAAGCGAATCGTCCGCTGCCGGACTATTCGCTGTCGCCTATTCCGATGGAGTACGTTGTTTCGCTGGCCGCTGACCTTGGCATCTCCGAAGAACAAGCCAGGCTGTTGCCCATTGGCGACGACAGCAACTCGCGGGAGTGGGCGATTTTCAATGCCACGCTCGTTCCACCCAGCATGCACCAAGGTTTCTCCTGGATCGTGGAATCGGAATTCCGGAAACGAGCCGAATCGTTCCGGGCCACGATCCTGTTGCTCGCGCTCGCCGATTTTCACCGCGAGCACAGCCGGTATCCCGAATCGCTGACCGAGCTGGCTCCGACCTACTTCGCGGAAGCGCCGCGAGATCCTGGGACCGCTGGGGAATTCGTCTATTTCCCGCACGGCATCCCGGAAGAATTGACGCGAGACGTGGGCGGACGAGTTCACGTCATTGTGCCGAAGGAGATTCCATTCCTCGTGACGGGCAAGGGACCCGGCTCGATGGGGCAACGCCGGGGCCGCGACGGCAATTGGGAGTTCACGGATCACGTCGGCAAAGTTCTGAAATTAGAAGAGGCCCTGCTCAGCGTTCAGAAATGGCTGATCGAGCCGCCGCAGCCCAGCAGCGAATGACTCGATCGAATTCGCTTGCAAACCAACCTTTCGAGGCTGTGGGTAGTGGGTCAGTGTAATCGGATTGTGGCGAACGCGGCTCGCGTGCGACGGAACTCAGACGCACGCGAGCCGCGTGCGCCACATTAAACTGACCCACTACCAAAAACTCGCAGCCGCGAAGCGTCAGCGAGGGCGAGCGATCCAAGACGCATTGCCGAGGACCGACTCGGCTGGCCGTTCGCCCTCGCTAACGCTTCGGGTTTGTGTGTCGCTTCACGGACTCGATGCGACAACCTAACCTCAGACACTCGCCGCGTGAACCGTGTTGCTTCCGCCTCGCGGCGGCGAAGACACAACGAAGGACGCGCAATGCCTCTCACTGACCCGCCGAAGTACCCGCAGACTTGGGAACTCGATTCGATCCTGCCGCACCCGGAAGCCTCCGATTTTCGAGCGGTGCTGAACGATTATCGGACTCGGCTCACGCAACTGGCCGACGAGTCCGATCGGCTGCCGCCGCTCGATGCGGAGCCGAAAAATGTCTCAGGTTGGAAGCGATTGCTGACGGAATATGCGGCGGTCGAACGTCTCGCCAGCGATTTGGCGTCGTTCGCCGGCTGTCATGCCGCCGCCGATGCGGCCAATAAATTGTTTCAGCAATTGGAGGGCGAACTGTCGGCGCTCGACCCGCTGCGGGCGAAGGTCGCGACCAATGTCGAGTTCGCGGTGAAGGAGGCGGATGCCGATGCGCTCGCACGGATGCTGTCGTTGGATTCTGAATTGTCCGAGTTGCGGTTCTTCTTCGACGAGCGGCGTCGGAACGCGGCGCTGCGTCTGCCGAAGGAGCGCGAGCAGCTCGCAAACGATCTGGCGGTTGATGCGATTCACGCTTGGAGCCGGCTGTACGATCGGCTGTCCGGTGAGCTAAAGATCAAGGTCATGGAAAAAGGAGAGGTCGTCGAAAAGTCCCCCGGCCAGGTCATGTTCGATTCGCCGCAGCGAGCCGTTCGCGAGAACAATTTCTTCGCTGCCGACAAAGCCTGGGTGACGCTGCAAGACTCGTGCGCCGATGCGTTGAATCACATCGCCGGTTTTCGGCTGACGAAGTACCGGCATCTTGGCCTGACCGGCGACGACGCGCATCTCGCGGCTCCGCTGCGCTTCAACCGCATGCGTCGCGAAACGCTGGACGCAATGTGGGGGGCGGTTACGGCGCGCAAGCCGATTCTGCTGAAGTATCTCGCGAAGAAAGCGGAACTGCTCGGTTTGAAGCGGCTCGCCTGGTTCGACCTGTCGGCACCGCTGCCGAGTTCGACGGGCGAAGCCGAAGAGCTGAGCTACGATTCCGCCTGCGACACCGTGATTCGCACTTTTCGCGAGTTCAGTCCCGACTTCGGCGACTTCGCCGAGGACGCGATCAAGAACCGCTGGATCGAAGTTGAGAACCGTCCCGGCAAACGGCAAGGTGGCTTCTGCACCGGCCTGCCGACGAAACGGCAGTCGCGGATTTTCATGACCTACACGAATTCGGCCGACAGCATGAGCACGTTGGCTCACGAATTGGGACACGCCTATCACTCGCACGTTTTGTGGGACCGACCGTTTTTCTTGCAGGACTACCCGATGAACCTCGCCGAGACGGCATCGACATTCGCCGAGGCGGTTTTGGGAGAACAGCAATTGCAGTCTGCGAAGTCCACGAATGATGAACTGCAATTGCTCGACAACATGCTCGGCGACGCGGTCGCGTTTCTGATGAACATCCACGCGCGGTTCTTGTTCGAAGATCGCTTCCATCGCGAACGGCGCGAGGGTGAAGTCTCGCCGGAGCGGCTCTCCGAGTTGATGCTCGGGGCGCAGCGTGAGGCGTATCTCAACGGACTGGCAGACGACGGCTGGAACCCGCGCTTCTGGGTCAGCAAGCTGCACTTCTACATCTCCAGTTTGCCGTTCTACAACTTCCCGTACACGTTCGGGTACTTGCTTTCGATGGGGACGTTTGCGACGGCCAAGAGTTTTTCCGGCGACTTCCCGAAGCGATATCGCGAACTGCTGATCGCCACCGGTTGCTGCGAAGCGGAAGACGCAGTGCAAAGTACACTCGGCGATGACTTGACTCGGCCCGACTTCTGGAACCGCAGCCTCGACGTCGTCGAGCAGCGTGTCGAACGGTTCTTGCACTTGGCGAACGCACGATGAAGTCCGCGATCCGAGCCGCGTTGTTTCTCACCGTTCTGTTCGCGATTCCCGTTGTTCCGTTTCTATGGTTGGGGGAATCGTTCGAAGCAGGTTTGTTCAAAGTTCTGCACGAACCGGCATCGCCAAGCGTTGTATCGGGCTGGGTGATTGGTTTGTTGGCGGCCGACATGTTTCTGCCGGTGCCGTCCAGCGCGGTCATTACCTATTCTGGCGGTGTGCTTGGCATGTTGGCCGGGACTATGGTCTCGTGGATCGGCCTGTCGATCGGAGCACTCGGCGGATTCGGCTTGGCTCGAGCGTTCGGCGAAACGATTGCTCGCCGATTTGCGGAATCTGAAGACATCGAACGAATGAGCCGATTCACTCAGCGACACGGCGCGACTGCGATCGTGTTGACGCGAGCGTTGCCAATTCTGGCGGAGGCGTGTGTGCTGATGCTCGGAGCCGGTCGGCTGAGTTGGCGGCAGTTTCTGATACCGATGCTGGTCAGCAATCTGTTGCTGTCGCTGACGTACGCGACTTGTGGAGCGTTCTTTCAAGGTTCGAATGCCTTTCCCATCGCGATCGTGGCATCGGGAACTGTCCCGCTCGTTGCAGCGCTTGTGATTCGACGTCTCTGGCGTTCGAACGACCGGGCGTAGGTCAGGCTTCCCGGCCTGACCCGGATTGGAATACGGCGCCGAATGTTGACCGGGGCAGCCTGGAAAGGCTGGCCTACGACCGTAGATTGTTGTCCATGACTGAACCCACATCGGCTTCTGATGCACGATTGGACCGCGGCCTGGGCTTGCCTCAGGCGATCTCGCTGAACATCGCAAACATGGTCGGCATCGGGCCATTCATCACGATTCCTGGATTCATCGCGGCGATGCACGGACCTCAAGCTTTGGTCGCGTGGGTGATCGCGGCCGTGCTGGTGATCTGCGACGGGTTGGTCTGGAGCGAGCTCGGAGCGGCGATGCCTGGCAGTGGCGGGACGTATCACTTCCTGCGCGAAATCTTCGGCAAGCAATCGACCGGATGGGGACAGCTGTTGCCGTTTCTGTTCGTTTGGCAGTTCCTGGTCAGTGGCACGATGGAGATCGCGTCGGGCTACATCGGCGCGGTGCCGTACGTCGATTACATCGTGTCGTACTGGCTGGGTGAGCCGATCGCCGCGACGGGACAGCGGCACGTCTGGTTCTTCCGAGGCGAAGAAGGAGTTGCCGCTGCGTCAGCAGCGTTGCTGGTAACGCTGCTGTTGAGCAGGCGGATTCAAGTGGTCGGTTGGCTGAGCCTCGTTCTGTGCGCGGGCACCGCGATCACGGTGTTGACAGTCATCGTCGCCGGATTGACGCACTTCGATGCGTCACTTCTGACGTTTCCGAAGGATGCGTTCGAGATCACTCCCGCCTGGGTGAATGGCCTGGGCGCGGCGATGCTGATCGCGATTTACGACTACCTGGGCTACTACAACATCTGCCATTTGGGTGAAGAGGTTCGCGATCCGGGGCGGACGATTCCGCGAGCGGTCATCGCTTCGGTCGTTGTCGTCGCGGCGGTTTATCTGACGATGAACCTGTCGATCATTGCTGTCGTGCCGTGGAAAGAGGCGATGGAGTCGAAGCAAATCGCTGCGTTGTTCATGGAGACCTTGTTCGGTCGACCGGTCGCGGCGGTGTTCACGATTTTGATTCTGTGGACGGTGCTGGCCTGCATGTTCGCGATCACGCTCGGATACTCGCGGATTCCCTATGCGGCGGCGCTCAACGGCGACTTCTTTCCGGCGTTCGGACGGGTTCATGCGACGAAGCGGTATCCGACGGTGTCGCTCTGGACGCTCGGTGGATTGACGGCGGTGTTTTGTTTTCTACCGTTGCAAATGGTGATCGAGGCGGCGGTGACGGTGCGGATTCTCGTGCAGTTTGTGGCTCAAATCATCGGCTTGCACTTTCTGAGGAAGACTCGGCAGGACGTCGTGCTGCCGTTTCGAATGTGGCTGTATCCGCTGCCGAGTTTGCTCGCGCTCGGCGGTTGGTTGTTCGTGCTGGGAACGCGAGTCGATTTGCTGTGGCTGGTGTTGGGCGTCATCGCTAGTGGCGTGGCGGTGTTTTTCTTTTTTCTGTGGCGGCCGAATCCGTCAACGTAAAAGTGCCCGTCCTCCTCGCGTCGGTTTGGCAGCCTCCGCTATTCTCCGTGCATGTTGCTCGTTGCCAATTCCCCGCTGCTGGCACGGATTGTCGATGCGCTCATTCGGTGGCGTGGGACGTTGCTGCTGCTAGCGCTGGTGGCGACTGTTGCCGCGTGGCCGATCTCGCGACGACTCGCGTTTGAGCAGTCGATCGAATCGTTGTACGCGACCGACAATCCTCACCTGCGCGACTTTCTGACCAGTCGGAGCACTTTCGGCGGCGACGAGTTGCTGTTCGTCGCATACTCCGATCCGGAACTGTTTCAGCCGGACAGCGATGCGCTCACCGAACTTGCGAGCGAACGAATCTCGAACTTCGCCGAGCAGCTCAGCCAAGTTCCCGGCGTCCGGAAGGAGAGCACTCAGCATTTGGCTCAGGCGTTGAAGTTTCCGTACGGGCGGGAAAAAATCCGGAAGATGGTCGGCGGTATTTTGCTCGGAGACGACAACCAGACGACGGCGATCGTGCTGCGATTGCTTCAGGAAAAGGACTCGCCGGTGACTCGCGGCGAGACGATCGCGGGGGTGCGGAAGCTCGCGAATGCCCACGATCCGCCGGCGATGGTGGCGGGGGAACCGGCTCAGATTCACGACATGTTTCGGTATGTCGAAGAGGACGGCCGCAAGCTGTTTCTAGTGTCGCTCGCCGTTCTGGCGTTCGTCCTGTTGCTGCTGTTGGAAGTCATTCAGTGGCAACTGGTGCGTCGAGTGGCGTTGATCGCGTTGCTGAATTGGGTCAGTTGGCTGCCGCTGCTGGGGATTGCGATCATGCTGGCGTTGGTCTGGCTGCGCTGGGTCATGCTGACGTTGCTCGTGGTTCTGGTCAGCATCGTCTGGACCGAGGCACTGCTGGTGCTCAGCGGACTGCGGCTGAGCATGGTCAGTTCAATGCTGAATTCGCTGATCACGATCATCGGCGTGGCAACGTCGATGCATGTGCTTCTGTTTTTTCGCGAGCGACACCGCACGCAGTCTCCCGAAGATGCTCTGGGGCAAACGATCCTCCGCCTGGCCAAGCCGGTGTGGTGGTCGATCGCGACGACGGTGCTGGGGTTCGCAGTGCTCGTCAGCAGTCACATCAATCCGGTCGCCAGCTTTGGCTTGATGATGGCTCTGGGGACGATGGTCGTGCTGGTGGCGATCACGGTTCTGCTGCCCGGTTGTCTGCTGTTTGGGCGGCTTCCCGAAGAGCCTGCGCCGTCGGCGGCTGACCGGCATGTGGCCAACTTTCTGGCTCGCATCACGGTTTGGGTCAAGCATCATCCGCGGCGAGTCGCCATCGCATCGCTGCTCGTCGCGGGTGTTGCTGGACTGGGCTTCCTGCGGCTGCGAGTCGAGACCGACTTCAGCAAGAACTTTCGAGCCAACAGTCCCATCGTGCAGTCGTTGGAGTTTGTGGAGTCGCGACTCGGCGGCGCCGGGACTTGGGAAGTCAACTTTCCCACGCCGGAGAACATCGACACGGAATTTCTCGAACGCGTGCGAACGCTGGCCGATCGACTGCGCCGCGAGTTCGGTGCGACGGCCGGCGAGAACCATGCCGGCCGTCTGTCGAAAGTCCTTGCCCTCACGGATGGACTGGACTTGATTCCGGAACGGCTGCCGACGCTCAAGTTTCCGTTTGTCAGAACCGCGACGCTCGACGAGCGACTCAAATTGCTCAATACGTTTCAAGTGGAGTTTGTGAGCAGCCTCTACAACCCCGAACAGCGCCGCATGCGATTAGTGCTGCGCTCGTACGAGCGGCAGCCGTCGGACTCGAAGCTGAAGCTGATCGCGGATGTCGAGCGACTGGCGCAAGAAACATTTCAAGACCAAGTATTATTTTTGCCTGTCATAGAGCAAGCATCATTTTCTCCTGTCACAGAGACAGACGGGATCGTAGTACGTCCCCCGAAGTCAACCGGGCTGTTCGTGCTGCTGACCTTCTTGATCGAAAGCCTGATGGGCGACCAATGGACCAGCTTTTGTCTGTCCTCCGTCGGCATCACGAGCATGATGTGGTTTGCGTTTCGGAGCCTGCCGATTGGCTTGATCTCGCTGGTACCGAACCTGTTTCCGAATATCCTGGTGATCGGAGCAATGGGCTGGCTCGGCCTGCCAATCAACATTGCCACGGCGATGATTGCCTGCGTGTCGATGGGACTGACGGTCGACTCCAGCATCATCTACATCGACGGCTACCTCACTGCGCGAGCCAGCGGTCTGCGAGTCCACGAAGCGTTGCACGAGACGCACCGGCACGTCGGCCGAGCCTTGGTCTACACCAACGTCGCGCTCATGGCTGGCTTCAGTGTGCTGGCGCTCTCGCACTTCATTCCGCTGGTCTACTTCGGACTGCTCGTCAGCCTGGCGATGCTCGGCGGCCTGATCGGCAACCTCGTGTTCCTGCCGCTGCTGATCGGCTGGTGGGACGAGCGGAAAGAACGGAAGTAGGATGGGCGCTCCAGCCCAACCATGCTTTCAGCCGAAGGACCGGCAAGAGTGTCCATCTTACGGATTCAGTACGGCATCAGGATCTCATTTTCGTCGATGCCGGCGATGGCTTGGAAACCACCGGCGGCGATGGCTTCGCCGAGCTTCGTGACGGTCTTGAAGTACGAACTGCTTGGCCGTGCGCCGGTCAGTTTGCGGCGGAGGTCTTGGCAGAGCACGTCGGCGGCCGTGTGGATCAATTCGTCGTTGCGACGAGCGGCCCACAGTGCGGTCACGAGCATCACGACTTGGTCTTGGATGCGGGCGGACAACTCGGCCATCGAGCACTGCCGGTCGGCGAGTCCCAGCTTGAATTTCTGCATCAGGCCATCAACCGCCATGCGCGACTTCTGCAACTGGCCGGCAGCCCATTCGGCGTGCTCGCGCAGTTTGCTTGGCCCACCAGAGGGGATTACCGGCTTGGACGCAGCGCCGAGGAATTGCTTCAACCGCCAACCCGCGTACGGCCATAACGCTCCGCGAATGGCCCACAGATTTCCCGGTGTGATCGCGTTTGGATTCTTGATTCCCGCGGCGACCATCGCCTTGCCGATTGGCTCGTAGTATTTTGTCCCGTGCTCCTTGATGAGCGACTTAAGGAACGCCATGCCGAGCATTTCGCCTTCGCCCTCGTAGATGCACGGGGCGAGGAACTCGTGGACGTTGTCGCCGAAGAGGTGGCCGTGCAGGAACGCTCGGCCGCCGTGGGTTTTCATGAACAACTCGATGGCCGCTTCTTTCTGGCACTCACTGCCGAAAATCTTGGCGATAATGCACTCCATCTCGCCGCGAAAGCCTTCGTCCAATTGCCAACTGCACCAATCGACCAGCGCGTCGCAGGCCACAATCATGGCCGCCATGCGACCGCAGCGGCGGCGGACGAGTTCGCGTGCTTCGATCATCGCTCCGTAAGTCTTGCGGAAGCGAGCCCACGGCAACATGTTTGCCAGCATCGCGCGCATCGTGCCGGCGGCGTTGGCACAGAGCGCGACTCGGCCGCGATTCAGTCCGTGATAGGCGATGGTCAACCCATCGCCGCGGCCGGCGTCAAGCAGGTTGTCCTTCGGGACTTTGAAGTTCTTGAAGACAAGGCCGTTGTTGTACGAGTGCTTGAGCGCGTACAGCCCGTACCGTTTCGTTTGAAACTCGTCGTTCTCTTGATCCGGCAAGTCGGCGATCAGCACAGCCGGCTTCTTGTCGATCAGGCAGACGAGACCAATCGTCCGCCCGGCGATCGCGTTCGTGATGAACAGCTTCTCGCCGTTGACAATGTAGTTGTCACCTTCGAGTTTGGCTTCGGTTTTCAGCGCAGTCAGATCGGAACCGGCACACGGCTCCGTCAGCGCAAACGCCGACAGACGCTGTCCGCTGGCCAATTTCGGCAAATGATTCGCCTTCTGCGTCGGTGATCCGAACGCTCGCACGGGATCGACCGCGCCGATGCAGCCATGCACCGAGGCCAAGCCCGCGACGGTCGGATCGACGGTCGCCATCTGACGCAGGAATCTCGCGAATGCAATGAACGGCGCGGCCGAACCGCCGTATTCGCGATCGACCAGCAAGCCCCAGTAGCCGGCGTCTCCGAGCTCTCGCAATACGGTGTCGGTGATCTTGCGTTGCTCGTTCAGCAGCGTCTTCGCGCGGACGTGTCGGCGGACGACTTCGAGCGATGCATCCATCACCTTCTGGCATTCCGGCGGAGTCGTCGGTTCGGGTGCGACGAACAGCTCGATCGGAAATTTGTCGTCCCAGACGGCGCGATGCACGGGGCTGCCGCCGGTTTGATATTTCTTGGCGAACATCGCCTCGACCTGCTCGTCGGCGCGGTCGAGCGCTCCCGTCCGTTTGGTCTCGTCGTCGCTCTTGCCGCTAAGCTTCAGTGCGGTCTCGACGAAAGTGGCCTTTTCCGGTTCTTGCAGTTGCGATGCCATGCGAGACTCCTTTCGAGCGGTGCGTCACTCCCCCAACGATTCCGTGCTGAGGTGTCTGCGAGAAGGTATCGCTGCGTTGAAATCGTGAGAATGCGACTTTGCAAACGCTGTCACTCGAGTGTGTACTTTCGCCCAAAGATTTGGCGGGCTATGGTGGTCCCGCGACGGATTGATCGACTTCGGCAAGGGCGGACGACATGTACTTTCGCAGAGTCTTTGTGGGGCTGGATCTGGACCAGCGTGACCTCACTTCCGAGGAGTTTGTGCCGGCGACCGCGCGTCGCCTGGTCGAGCGCGGAATTGAAATCGCAGTGGCTCAGCGAGGGGAGTTACATCTGTGCGCGGTCATTAACGGGCTCGATCTGACTCGGATTCCGGCGACGCCTCAGCAGGTCAGTTCGTTCGGCGGAATCCTGTCGGAACGACTGGACTCGCTGGCGGATGAGGCTCGCGAGGCGGGAGTCGAATGCGAGACGAGTCTTCTGGGCGGTGTGACCTGGCAGGAGTTGCTGCAACAAGCAGACGAGTGGTCGGCGAGTTTAATTCTCGGTGGAGCCGGCTCGCAGCCGATTTCGCTTGGTCCGACGGCACTGAAGATTTTGCGTTCGGCGAAGTGCCCTGTGTTGCTCCAAAGACCAGAAGTCCGAAGCCCGGAGTCCGAAGCCAGCGACGACGAAGGTAAGCCGCCGCATGTTCTCATCGCGGACGATTTGAGCGACGCCGCTGGCCAACGATTGACGACGTTCGTCGGCAGCGGATTGTGGCGCGACGCGAAATGCTGGCTGGCTCACATCGTCGAACCGGATCGCTGGTCGGAAGCGTGGCAAGGTGGAATTTCCCCGGACGATCTCGCGCGGCGACAAGCGGGGTGCCTCGAATCGGCTCGTCTGAAGTTGCACGAGCATCTTGCACCGACCGATCATCGCACGATGAGTTACGGCATTCTGACGCACGTCGCCGATGGCGAATTCTCAGCGACGCTGCGACGCCTGATCGACGAATCGAAAATCGACCTGCTCGTCTGCGGCGCCGGCTGGCACATGGACGCCGTCCTGCCGCACGTCTCCTGTTCGGTCCTCGTCTTCCCCTCGCCCCTCGCCCCTCACCCCGCGCCTCTCCCATGATCTACCTCGACAATCACGCAACGACGCGCGTCGCTCCGGAAGTGCTGACGGCCATGCTGCCATACTTCACCGAGGAGTACGGCAACGCGGCCAGCGTGAATCATGCCTATGGCTGGCGAGCGGCCGAGGCGGTCGAGCGTGCTCGCGAGCAGATTGCTCGGCTGTTGAACTGTCCAGCGGAGTGGATCGTCTTCACGAGTGGCGCGACAGAGGCAAACAACCTGGCGATCAAAGGTCTTCGTAGGAAGGGCACTCCTGCCCGTCCGTCCGGCGAAGGGACGGGCAGGAGTGCCCTTCCTACGAGCTTTGTCACGAACGCCGCCGAGCATCCGTCGGTGCTCGACGTCGCGAAGCGGCTCAAGCGACAGGGAGTCGCTGTCACGATCCTGCCGGTGGATCGCAATGCTCTCGTCGATCCGCAACAAGTCGCTGACGCGATCCAGCCGGAAACGGCGCTCGTGTCGGTCATGCTGGCCAACAACGAAGTCGGCACGATCAACCCGGTGGCCGAGATCGACCGCATCTGTCGTGAACGCGGTGTGCTGTTGCACTGCGACGCGGTCCAGGCGGTCGGCAAGATTCCGGTCGATCTTCAGCAACTGCCGGTCGATCTGCTGTCGCTGAGCGCTCACAAGTTTCATGGGCCGAAAGGAGTCGGAGCGTTGGTCGTGCGACGAAGTGGTCCGCGCATTCAGCTCGAACCGCTGTTCGACGGCGGTGGCCACGAGCAGCATCTGCGGAGCGGGACGCTGCCGGTTCCGCTGATTGTCGGCTTTGGAGCGGCGTGCGAACTGGCGAACGATGCCATCGTTTCGCTCCAGATGGCCGCTCTGCGAGACAGCCTGTGGCAGGGCCTGCAATCGGAACTCGAAGGGTTGTCGCTGAACGGTCCGCCGCTCGCCGAGCGACTGCCGAACAATCTCAACTTCAGCATCGCCGGGGTGGACGGCGAAGCGTTGATGAGCAGCTTGAAGGAAATCGCCGTGAGTTCCGGTTCCGCCTGCTCGACCGCCGAGCCGGAGCCGAGTCATGTGCTGCGTGCGATGGGCGTTTCCGACTCGCTCAGCCGCGCGAGCCTGCGCTTTGGGCTGAGCCGGTTCACGACCAAGGCCGAAATCGACGCCGCTGTCGCCGAAGTCATGCGAGCTGTGCGAAAGCTGCGGGCGTGACGTGGGGCACGTTTTCAACATGCCTGTTTTGGCCGGGCACGTTGAAAACGTGCCCCACGAAACTCCTGCTGACACGATTTTCGAGCAGGGCTAGATTCCCGCTGATTGGAATATCAGATTCGTGTTCTTTTCCGAACGGAGTCGCAGAGATGCGTCATCGACTGCTGTCTTGTGGTGTCTGGGGTGTCGGATTGTTGAGCCTGTCGATGGGAACCCTGCGTGCCGAAGGACCGACGCCGGAATTTGTGTTCTCGAAGTTTGTGCCTCGGCAGCGCGATGTCGAAATCGAGACACCCAAGCCGGCCGAATACGCGAAATGCACGGTCAAACCGGAGAAGCTCGGCAAGGGATCGGCTTGGCTGGTCACGGGGCCGAACGGGCAGGTGTTGCGGCGGTTCGTGGATACCAACAACGACGACACCGTCGATCAATGGCGGTACTACAACAACGGCATCGAGGTCTATCGAGAGATTGACAGCAACTTCAACGAGAAGCCGGATCATTTTCGTTGGCTCAATATGGGCGGCTCACGATGGGGCATCGACTCGAACGAAGACAAGAACATTGACTCGTGGAAGGTGCTCTCTGCAGAGGAAGCTTCGCGAGTCGCGGTCAACGCGCTGCTGGCGAACGACGCGGACATGCTGCGACTGGTACTGGTCACGGCCGAGGATTTGGCTCAGCTCAAGATTGAGGACTCGGTTCAAAAGCAAATGCTGGCGAATGTCAGCAGTCCGGCAGTGAAGCTGCGCGAAGTGCTGGGGAAAACGAAATCGCTGACACCAAAGTCTCGCTGGATGCGATTTGATGCCGCGTCAGCAATGCCCAGCATGATTCCCGCCGACGACGGCAAGGCGGCGGGCGATCTGATCCTGTACGAGAACGCGATGGCGATCATCGAAACCGAAGCCGCTCCGCCGCGCAACAGTTTGCTCGTGCAGATCGGCGAGATCGTGAAAATCGGCGACGTCTGGAAGCTGACGCAAATCCCGCAACCGATCGAAGGCAATCAAGTGCAACTCTCGGCTGGCGTGCTGATGCAACCCGGACAGTCCGGCACGGGCGACGCACCGGTGGCGGGCAATCCCGGAACGAATGCCGATCCACGTGTTGCTGCGATCGTCAAACAACTGCAAGAACTCGACGGCAAGGCTCCGACCGCCGAATCGTCACCGGCCGCGTTCGTGAAATTTAACAGTGATCGCGCGACGCTGCTCAAACAGCTCATCAGTGCGACGGCGAAAGACCCGAAGGAACAAGAGAACTGGATTCGGCAGCTCATCGACGGGTTGACCTCGGCGGTGCAGACCGGCGTTTTTGAAGAGGGACTGACTCAACTCAAATTGCTGGAGACACAACTCAAGCCGCAGCTCAAATCAGGCTCGCCGCTGATTCCGTACATCGAGTATCGGCGGATATTGGCGGAGTATTCGGTCGCCGTGCAGTCGTCCAAAACGAGCGCCGCGCAGGCGAAGGTTCAAGAAGACTGGATCAAAAACCTGCAAGCGTTTGTCGAGTCATTTCCAAAATCGGAGGACGCCGCCGACGCGATGATTCAATTAGCAACGGGGTTCGAGTTCGCCGGTAAGGTCAGTGACGCTCGGAAGTGGTTCGCGCAATTGGCCGCAGCTCACCCAAAGACGACCTCCGGCAAGAAAGCGGCTGGAGCAATGACTCGATTGGACGTGAAGGGCAAGCCGCTGCCGCTGGCGTTCGCCGGGTTGGACGGCGGCAAGGTCGACATCCGTAACTACCGCGACAAAGCGGTGCTGGTCGTCTTCTGGGCGACGTGGTGCAAGCCCTGCTTTGAAGACCTGCCGAAGTTAAAGGCGCTGTATCAGCAGTATCGCACTCAGGGTTTCGAGGTGATCGGCGTGAACCTCGACAACACACCCAACGGCGTGAAGGGCTACATGCAGCAGAATGGCATGACGTGGCCGCAGATCCACGAACCGGGCGGCCTCGAAAGCCCGCCAAGTCTTGCGTTCGGAGTGATCTCGCTGCCAACGATGTTTCTGGTCGACAAGAAGGGTCTTGTCCACAGTCGCCCGGCCTCGATCGAAGACGTGAAAGCCGCTCTGCCGGAAGTGCTCGAATTGAAGAAACCGATGACCGCCACTAAAGACTGACCGGCACACTCAGGTGGCCCGTCTTCCCACGGCGGTCTGGGTGCCGAGCCCAAGTTTCTTTTTCCGCGCACACTCTCCACCGCGGCGGAATGTGCCACCGGCGGTTCCAAGGTACGACGGTTGGAGGTAAAACGTCCGCATTCCGACACCGAACGGATTCGAGATTCGCCCAAGGAAGAATCGTCGACAAGTCGCTTCTGGGATTTAATACGAAACATGTTCGACTTCGATGCGTATCACAAGTGGCTGGGGATTGCTCCCGAGGATCAGCCCCCCCATTACTACCGATTGCTCGGAATTTCGCTGTTTGAAAAAGATCGCACCGTCATCATTTCGGCCCTCGATCAGCGTCAAACTTTCTTGAAGCAGAAGTTGGTCGGCCCGCAGGGCGAATTGGCCGAACCGTTGTTGGAAGAACTCCAGAAAGCGCGGCTGTGTCTGCTCAATCGGCTGACGAAAGCCCAGTACGATTCGACGCTGCGCGAGCAGGGATTGGTCGCCCCCAGTGTTCAGCCGGCCCCACATGCCGCAGCACCCAAAACTCAGCCATCTGGTCACGCTGCGAAATCACACAACCCAGTACGGCGTCCGAAACGCGCCGCTAAGGTCGATGAGCAACCACCACTCGCCGCTCCGGCCAACGGGTTTCAGTTTCCAACGGAGCTTGACCTCGAAGACGACTCCGTCAAAGCGAAACGCATGGCGAAAAGATCCCGACGGATTTTTTGGACCATCAATGCGCTGGTTGGCGGCGCAATTGCCAGTGGGATTTGGTGGATGATTGGCAAAGGCATCCTCCCGCCACCGGGTGAACTGCTTGATCCGCCTAAGCCTCAACGCTTCGTTGACAAGGTCGATGAACCGACGAATCCCGATCCCACCGACAATCCGAATCGCGAAACGGAGACGAAGACCACCAAGCGGGAAGAGAGCACAGCCACAACCAGCGTTCGTCCGCAGCCGACATCGATCGCCGTTACCAACGACCTGCCCCCTGCGAAATCCTCAACCGCAAAAAAATCGTCCATCAGGGTTCCGCAGGGGACCAACGAACAGCGGTTCCCCGACCATCGGGCCACTGTTTTGGACTTGTCGTTATCCGCTGACGGGAAATTGCTCGCCACTGCAGGACCGGCCGGAGACTGTCGTATTTGGAATGTCGCGACCGGTAAAACGTCCCTTGAATTCTCAGGCCACGAAGGGCCAGTGCATGCCGTTGCGTTCGCACCAAAAGGCAATCAGACGCTTTCGTCCGCAGAGTCATTGAAGTTTTGGAACCCGTCGACGGGCAAAGAGCTCGCGGAGTTGAAAACCAATCGACGCCCCGTGCGCGCCTTACTTTTCTGGCCCAACAACCGTCAGGTCGCCACCGTTGGCGGCGGTGCGATCGAAATCTGGGACGTTGCGACCCGGAAACAGGTCCGGCTCATTTCGGGGGTCCACCCGTTCTGCGGTTCACTGGCACTTTCGGAGGACGGGCTGACGCTGGCCGCCACAACGGGCGAGCAAGCGGAAGAGGCGACGCTGTTTCAATCGACGACAGGGAAGACGATTCGCTCGTTCGTCGGTCATAAGTCGCGGATCAGTTCGCTCGCCTTGTCAAAGGACGGGCAATCGCTGTGGACCGCGTCGGAAGAACATGTTGCACGGCTCTGGAAGACTAAGACCGGAATGTCGGAGATTGTTTTTGCACATGCTGACATCCTCGCACTTTCGCCCGATGAAAAGCTGCTGGCAACCGGCGGCTTGAACGGGTTTGTGTCAATCTGGAACGCTCAAACCGGAAGCGGCTTGTTGCAGCTTCCGCGTCAGAAGCTGAAAGTTTTGGACATCTCGTTTCTGCCAGATGGCGAACACATCCTGTTCGCAGGAGACTCGTCCGACACATCCGAAAAGACGGCCACGATTCAATTGTGGAAGCTCCCCAAGATCGATCCCAACTCCCCCGACAGTCGGCCCAATCTGATGCCACTGGCCGACGCGACGGAAGACGGAGCACCGTCGAACACGAAACCCGCCAACGACGGCGATGTGGTCATAAAAAAGCAGCCCGTTCCGACGGATGACCAACGGGAACAATCCGAGACAAACGTCCAAGAGATCTTCAAACAGGATTTCGCGAAAGCGCTTCGTTTGGCGGACAAAGCGGCGTTGGCGGAGAAGCTGCTCGAACATGCCAGGACCACCACCGACGACCCGCCCGGAAAGTATGCCTTGCTGCAGGAAGCAAGCCATTTAGCGGTCACAGCCGGGGACATTGATGTCGCCGATAAAATCTTGGACGAACTGATTGCTCACTTCGACGTCGATGCGGTTGATTCGAGAAGCAAGATCTACAAGCAACTCAGCACGACGGTGAAGTCCGGAGTTCCTCAACAACAACTGGCAGAAGTATTCCTCAAACTGGCCGCGGAATGTGCAACGGAGTCACGCTTCGATACGGCGATGGAATCGACAAAGACCGCGGTGCTGCTCGCGGGCAAAGCCAAGAATCTTAAGCTTCGCGAAACCGCCAAAGCCAAGACCGACGAGTACCTGCTCCAGAAACAATCGGCGGACATGGCGGAGCAGTTCCGTGAAAGTTTAAGAAAGAATCCGAATGACTCGGTGGCCAATGAGGGTCTGGGAAAATACCTCTGCTTCGTCAAAGACGACTGGCCCACCGGCCTGCCCCACTTGGTCAAATCAGAAAACCCGTTGTTGAGGTCCGCAGCGGAACTGGAGCAATCGGAACCCGACAGCTCCACGAAGATGAACGAGTTGGGTGACTGCTGGTGGGAGTTGGCCAAGAAGTTCACTGGCAATGACAAAATGGGCGCGAACCGGCACGCTCAATACTGGTATCTCCAAGCGATCCCGGAACTCAAAGGGCTCGACAAGGTCCGCACCAAGACGCGACTCGATGAATTGGAGAAACTCAAGTTGGATCGCGATCAGCCGGGTGGGAAATGAGGAGTCCGTACTCCCTCGAATCAAGCGGATGGCAGGGCAATCTCCGAGACAGACATCCTGGTCGGCACACCAGTCGATCGTGATTCTGCCTCACACCGTCGTGCGTGATTCGTGGTTCGGGTCGTCCGCTTTAACGATCTCACGCCAGGGGACTTTGCGGGTTCGAGGCCGACGTGGCAGAGCAGTTTTGCCCGCCAACAGACGTGGTGACTTTGCCGGCATGTCAACTCGCCAAGTCGAGTGCGTCAATCGCAGCAGGCGTCGCTGAACCGCGTGCCAAAGGTGGGTGACAACCTCGCCAGTCGGCGCCGCTTCGGGTTCTTCGACTCGCAACACCAGCACGGCGGAGAGCAACCTCAGTACGACGCTGACCGAGAACAGCACGTGGAAGTGCGACACACCGACGGCGAGAAACGAAAAATCCCAGCCGGCAAGTGATCGCAGCGCGAAACCTGAGCCGATGGATGTTGCTCCGCCGACCATGCCGGCAATCGCCGTCCCGGCAGCGATGTACATGGCTCGGTTTTCCGACGGCGAATAGCTCAGCAAAAATCCGTGTTGAGCAATCGTGATCCCCGCGTTGAGCAGCGAGTCGAGCATGAAGATCGGCATCAACATCCAGAACGCGAGCGTCGGATTCGTCGGCACGAAGAGCAGCGCCGCCATCAACGTGAACTTAAACGCGATGGATAACACCAGCAGCGGTCGATGACCAAACTTGTCCGCCAACCAGCCCATTCGACTGGCTGTCAACGCTCCGCCGATCCACGACGTCGCCCACAGCAGCATCACATGGAACAAGTCCATGCCAACGTATTCCAGCAAGAACAAGCTGATGAACGGCGCTCCGGTCATCGCCGCGAAATGCCAGAAGCAACTGAAGCCGATGAAGCGGCGGAACTCGCGCTGCTGAAATGGAGCAGCGAGGATGTCTCTCAGTCTCGGACTCGGGGCTGGCCGCACTGGCGGCTCATCGACTTTCAGAAAGATCAGCAGATCAGCGACACCGCAAACCGCTGCGATCACACCAAACGCCGCGAACGTCGGCTTGATCCCGTCCGGATGTCCGGAGATGTAGAATGCCGCCAAGCCGATGACGGCCGCCGCCGACCAGTGCATCCACAAATGCCGACGGCCCCAAAAGCGGCCGAGACCTTGCGTCGGTAGATAGTCCCCCATCCAGGACATCCACAGGGGATGGCAGAAATCGGACATCCCATAATTGATCGCCGTCAGTCCGACGAGCGTCCAAACCCAGAATCCGTCCGGCATGTCAGGCCAGATTGTTGGTCCCAGAGCCGCAGGCAGCATCACCAGTCGCTGGATGATCCCAACCGACAACCACAATCGCCGCCGATATTTGATCCGGTTGGCAAGCACGCCCGAAACGAACTGCATGAACAACATCGCCGTCGGCAACGCGCCGAGAATCCCGATGTGCAGACCGTTCGCTCCTAGCGCGCGAGCAAATTGCACCGTCGCGGGAGAAGTCGTGAGTTGCAAATAAATCATGCCCAGGCAACCGGCGACAATAATCGCCCGCTGAGCTGTCTGTTGAGGCCACAAAATGGAAACTCGCTGAAGGAAGGCAGAAAGACGTGAGTGTCGAAGGGGGCGGACTTGTAGCCGAAACGAGAAAACGCGTGGAGACCGAATCTCTCTCGAAAAAACGGGAACACGGCTTTCGGCTTCCGGCTTCCGGCATTCAGTCGAAAGCCGTTCGATTCAGACCACCGCCGTTTTCTTTTCCTGACCGTTACTTTCGCCGTCGAACGGTCTCTCAAAGTGGCCGCTGTCTCGAATTGAGCGATTTTCGGTTGTTGGTCTATGATCCGCTCGGCGTAAGACGCCTCACCCCTCCTTCCGACCTTGGCGAACCTCGACATGCTCAAGCCTCGCTTTCGACCGGTGCTTTGTGTTTTCACCGCCGTGATGATGCTGGCCACTCTTGCTCGACAGAACTATGCCGCGGAGGAGAAGTTCCGGGATCCGCTGACTGGCAAGTCCGCCTCCACGAAACGAACCGGGCGGCCGAGCAAACCGGCGCTGCTGAAGGTGACGCTGACGGAAGACAAGAATGACTTCCTGCTTTCGATTCACCTCGACGTCCCTCCCGGCGGGCACACCTACTCGACCGATTCCGGATTCAGTGGCGCGACGCGAATCAAATTGGTTCAGACCGACGGCATCGAACCGATCGACGAGAAGTTCACGACGGACCACGAGCCGAAGATCGAATTCCAAGACGGCGAGTCGGTCGAGAAGTTCAAAGATCCGGTGACGTGGCTGCGCCGCTTCCGCCTGAAGCCTGATGCGAAACGAAGTGACGTCCGCATTCTCAGCCAAGTCCGCTACCAGATTTGCGACGCACTCAGTTGCACGCCGTACGACGAGACATTTTTCGCGACGGCCGAAGCTCCTGCCGAGGTCATCGCGTCCGATCCCGCGAAGCTCGCCGAGTTCAAGGGCCGATTCGTACCAGCCACAGCGACTCCTCCGAAAGTTGCCGAGGTCGAGGATGATCCCGCGACCGCTCCGAAACCATTCGAGATCAAGTTGGTTCCTCAGCGGGGCAAAGTTGCTGATCCGGTCAAGATTCGCTTTCGACTCTCGCCGGAAGACGCGAAGCCGGGACAGGCCGCGCTGCTCTCGATCACGATGGAATTGGACGAGGGCTGGCACACGTTCGCGCTCGACCAAGACTCCAAAAACGCTGGGCTGCCGACGTTGATCGAACTGACTGGCCTGAATGGTTTGAAAGCCTCCGAAGACAAATTCTCGCCGAGCCTCGTGCCAGAAATCGCGACGACGAAAGAGGGCATTCAACAGCGAGTGCATCACAAGGAAATTACCTGGACAATGCCGGTCTCTATTGGGAAGGCCGAGTACGGCATCGCAGGCACGCTGCGGTATCAAATCTGTCGCGAGGGACAATGCCGACCGCTCAAGGGAGTGCCGTTTGAACTCGGACACATCACGAAGGTCGAGGTGAAGCGGACGCCGGAGCCAATCAAAACCGTCGTCACGCCAACACCGCCAAGCCAAACTCCAGGAGGAGAAGATGGCGGTCCAAAATTCAATGGTCAGGACTTTGTCCCTCGCAACGACCGGCAAGACGAAACTCTCGGACTGTTTCTCGTCTACGCATTCCTCGGCGGGTTGATCCTCAATGTGATGCCGTGCGTGCTGCCGGTGATCGCGATCAAAGTGCTGAGCTTCGTGCAACAAGCGGGGCAAAGCCGAGCTCGAATTCTGCTGCTGAATCTGACGTACTCGCTCGGAGTCATCTCGGTCTTCTTGTTGCTTGCCAGCTTGGCGGTCTTTGCGAAGCTCGGTTGGGGAAATCTGTTTCAGCAGACGGGATTTCAAGTGGCGATGTCCTGCGTTGTGTTCGCGATGGGTTTGAGCCTGATGGGAGTCTTCGAGATTCCTGTTCCTGGCATGATTGGCTCGGCCGCCGGTCATCAGCATCAAGAAGGCCCGCTCGGCGCGTTTCTCACGGGCATCTTCGCGACGCTGCTGGCGACGCCGTGTAGCGGGCCGTTCCTCGGCGTGACGCTTGGCTGGTCGGTCAAGCAGCCGGCGCACATTACGTACCTCGTGTGGTTCGTAATGGGACTCGGCATGGCCTCGCCGTACATCCTGCTGGGCTTCTTTCCCGGATGGGTGAAGTTCCTACCGAAGCCGGGCAACTGGATGGTGACATTCAAAGTGGTCTGCGGCTTCATCCTGATGGGGACGGTCATCTTTTTGATGAGCAGCCTGAAGGTGAACTGGATTCTGCCGCTGATGATCTTGTTGCTGGCGATTGGCTTCTCGCTCTGGATGATCGGGCAACTTTACACGATCAATTCACCGGGTCGTCGCCGCTGGACGGTGCGAACGTTTGCGGCACTCGTTTCCGGAGTCGGCTGCTGGATGGCGATGGGACTCGCCGATGAAAAACCCGGCGTTCACGAATTGCCGTGGCAGGCGTTCGACGGCGTCAAACTGAAGACTGAGCTTCGCCAGGGTCGCACGGTGTTCGTCGATTTCACCGCTGACTGGTGTCTCGCCTGCAAGTCGAACAAGAAGCTCGCCTACAACACGGCCGACACTCTGGAGCGAGTCAAGAAACACAACATCGTCACAATGAAAGCGGATTGGACCGACGGCTCACCGGCAATCGAAGAATGGCTCAATGCCTTCGACAGCGTGAGCATCCCGCTGGCGATCATCTTCCCCGGTGACGACCCACTGCATCCGATCGTCATGCGCGACATCGTTGTGAAGAACGAATTGCTGCGCAAGCTGGACGAAGCAGTCGAAATCAGGAGTGACGGCGCGAAGCTGACGCAGCGATAAATGCCGCCATCAATTACGAATTCTTAATTCTCCGCCCGCTCAGAAGCTCATCTGCGTCTCGAGCTCGATGCCGTACTTTTTCATCTTCTTGTAGAGCGTCGTGCGGTTGATGCCGAGCAGGTCGGCGGTCTCTTGACGGTTCCAGCCGTTGGACTCCAACGCTTCGAGGATGAGTTGCTTCTCCGGGGCGACCAGCGACGACTTGAGGTTGTTCCCCAAGCGACCGGCCGAGACCGAGAACGTCGGCTCGTTGGCCCGCAGCGTTTCGGGGAGGTCTTGGGCGGAGATCGTGTCACTCTTGCTGAGCACGACGGCCCGTTCGACGACGTTCAGCAATTCGCGAACGTTGCCCGGCCAGCGGTAGCGCTGGAGCAACTGCACGGCGGAATCGTCGAAGCCGCGAATCGTCTTGCCATTCGCTTCGCAGAATTGATGTAGGTAGTGCTCGGCCAGCAGCGGGATGTCGGTGATGCGTTCGCGGAGCGGCGGCTGCGTCAGCGAGATGACGTTGATGCGGTAGAATAAATCTTGGCGGAACGTGCCGGCAGCGACTCGTGCCGAAAGATCTTCGTTCGTCGCCAGGATGACCCGGACATCGACCTTGTGGGTCTTGTTGCCGCCGACCGGCTCAAACTCGCGGTCTTGCAGAACGCGGAGGAGTTTGACTTGCAGCGAAGCGGACGCCGTGGCGACTTCGTCGAGGAAGATCGTGCCGCCGTCCGCTTGCAGAAATTTGCCGACCTTGCCGTGGTTGGCTCCGGTGAACGCTCCGGCGACGTGGCCGAACAGTTCGCTTTCGAGCAGCGTGTCGGGCAACGCACCGCAGGCAACTTCGACGAACGGCTTGTTGGCTCGCGCGCTGAGTTGATGAATCGCACGGGCGGTCATTGTCTTCCCGGTGCCGCTCTCGCCCAGGACCAAGACCGTCGTGCGTGTGTCAGCGACGCTCTCGATCAGGTCGTACATCTTGAGCATCTTGTAGTCGCGGCCGATCAAGCTCCCCATGCCGAACTTTTGGTTGAGCTGTGCCTTGAGCGTCTTGTTCTCTTCGACCAGTTTTCGTTGACCGAGTGCTCGTTGCACCGAGCAATTGAGTTCGTCGTCGATGACCGGCTTCGTCAGGTAATCGAAGGCCCCCATGCGGATCGCTTCGACAGCCGACTCGATCGTGCCGTAGCCAGTGATGAGAATGATCGACGTGTCCGGGCAGTGCTCGGTCGCCCATTCGAGAAGTGCAAACCCGTCGCGATCGCCAAGGTTCACGTCGCAAAGGACGACCTCGAACTGGAACTCGCCCATACGGTCCATCGCATCTTTGCAGTTGGACGCGGTCTCGGTGCGATGGCCCAGACTTCGGAGGTAGTCAGCCATTGCTTCGAGAATGTGCTTGTCGTCATCGACCACCAACAGGGAGCCTTGGTTCGTCTTCATGGGTGTGAAATCTCTGTGAGGTTGCGTCGCAATTCGTGGGGCAACTTTTCAACCTGCCCGCTCAAAAGCCAAACGAACTCTGGGCGGGCACGTTGAAAACGTGCCCCACGATGGGGCGACAGTCTTTGGAAACGGCCAGTGAAAACTCTTTGGACCGGCGAGTGCGGGGTGCAACCACCAACTCCAAAACGTGACGCGCCGCGACGAGCCAAGCTCACGCGACCGCACGAGGGGAGATGCACTCGGCCGTTATCTCCATTCACACGACCGTCGTTAGGAAAGCAATCGCCACCCTAACGATGTTTTCCGTCCGCGTTGGGAAGCGGCCGGAATCAAATTCACGTCGGCATGATGCCGAAAGGACACAGGCAACATAGGTCACAGTTTCGCGATGGCAACAAAATCCTGACGAGTGATGCAGAGTCGAAACTGGCCGCGACTGCGGAATCCTCGTATCTCCGTTGATTTTCCGGGGAAGCGACTCGACAGTGTTGTCCCGCCGCGACACAACGCGGTGCCGATTGGCAACTAACCCGAAGCGTCAGCGAGGGCGAATGCTTCACAGAGTTCGGACACCGTTCATGTTTTTGGGAGCGCCCGCCCTCGCTGACGCTTCGGGTTACTTTGCGAAAGCACATTCATGCCGACGATCGCCATTCGCCCCGCTACCCCCGCCGACGAACAGATCGTCGTCGAGTTCAATTGCTGCTTGGCCGAAGAATCGGAGGGCAAGCTGCTCGACCGTCCGACCGTGCAACTCGGCGTGCGAGCGATCTTGGCCAACCCTCAACACGGCCGCTATTTCCTGGCAAGTGTCGGCGACCAAATCGTCGGCCAGCTGATGCACACCTGGGAATGGAGCGACTGGCGCAACGGTGAGATCTGGTGGCTGCAAAGCGTCTACGTCCACCCGGACTTCCGCCGCCAAGGAGTCTTCCGCTCACTGATCCAACATCTGCAAGCCGAAGCCGCTGCGTCTCCAAACGTTGTCGGCCTGCGGCTGTACGTCGAAGAACACAACACGACGGCTCAGGCGACCTACGATCGGCTCGGCTTGAAGCTGGCCGGTTATGTCGTGATGGAAGCTCTCAAGACGAACTACTGACGATGACCATTTCCGCCGTTGCAAAGACCGCGAGTTTGAATGACGCCGAGTTCACCCAACGCAGACACCCGCCGCGAAATCAATCCTGCGAATGAAGAGACCTCTTCGCTCGCGTGCGACACATCACGCCTGCCGCCGCTGCCGTGTGGTTGGACGGTGCGCGAGTACGCATTCGGCGTTCGCACGCTGAAACTCACGATTCCTGATCGGCCGGATGCGCTGCTGGAAGACCCAGAGGTCTTGGCAGCGAACGATCGTGACGACTACATGCCGTATTGGGCCTATCTCTGGCCGGCGGCGATTCACATGTCGAAGGCAGTGATGCAGGCAGTTTGGCCGGAGGGAACTCGCGTGCTGGAGCTCGGCTGCGGAGTCGGACTTGTCGGAGTCGCAGCTCGCGCGAAGGGTTGCCAGGTCACGATGACCGACTACGACGCGAAGTCCGTTGTCGTCGCTGAGCACAACGCGAGGCTGAATGGCTTCGACGACGTTGAGGCGTGCGAACTCGACTGGCGCACACCGCCGAGCACGACGTACCCGGTGATCCTTGGCTGTGACTTGCTTTACGAACAGCGGAATCTCCAACCGATTCTCGAACTGTTGGAGGTCATGCTGGAACCGGGTGGCATCTGCTGGCTGGCCGACGGCGGACGCAATGTCGCCCATCAGTTTTGGTATCTCGCTCGCGAGCGTGGCTACGCCGTGACGATGCGCGACACCGAAGGCCGCGAGATCATGACACCGGGATTTCACTACCAACTATTCGAACTGCGGAAACCGGCCCACACTTGACCCGCTCTTCCAGCCATTCCGCGACGCTATTCATCACATCGAGCCAATCTGGTTCGTTGTGCAACTCGTGGTAGTGCTCCGGGAACCATTTCAGTTCCTTCTTGGTGCTCGGTACTTTTTCCAGCCATGGCCCAGCGACGTGTGGATCAACGATTCGATCCGCTCCACCCTGAGCGACTAGCACCGGCAGGTGCAGCCTGCCGACGTCGTCCCAAACGGCTTTCAAGGCGGCCTTCATTTGGAAGAACCAACCGCAAGTGACGCTCCGATGAATCAGTGGGTCAGCCTGTCGCGCCATCAGAGAGACTTCGTCTCGTGTTGTATCCCTGGCCTCGACACGGGTTTCGAAACGAACCGATGGCACGAGGAGCGACACCAGTTTCCCCCAGGCCACCACGAGCGGATTGACATGCACCTTCAGTCGTAGCAGCGGAGCCAACAGTACCAATGCCGAGAGTTTCAGCGGCCGAGTCTCCGCGAAGCGAGCCGAGATCAGACTGCCGAAACTGTGCCCCAGCATTGCGGTGCGAGCCGGGTCCAACTGGTGATACTTCCACACAGCGTCGAGGTCGCGGAGGTAGTCCTCGAACTTGCGGACATGCATCGGGTTGCCGCCGGATCGGCCATGACCGCGATTGTCGCCGACGACAACTGTCCAACCGCGATCGGCAAACAACCGAGCGACATGGTCGTATCGCCGTCCGTGCTCGCTGGCTCCGTGAACGATCACCAAAGAGCGACCGTCAACACACGGATCGACCGGCTCGAAGCGTCGCGAGATTAACTCGACGCCGTCATGAGCCTGGATGACATGTTCGACGGGTGGCATGATTGCCCTCCAGTAGCCCTGTCGCTGCGCGACAGGACGGCCGAATATTTCTCACGGAATGAATGCGAAAGAATGCCCGAAAGACATGGAGCGACGTTTGATGCTCGGCTTTCCTGTCGCGGAGCGACAGGACTACTTTTCGGCAAGACAGCGCTCGACGGCTCGCCGCAGGTCGTTTCCCTTCAGATCGACTTGTGCAATCCGACCATCTCGTCCCACCAAAAACAGCGACGGGATCGTGCGGACTTGGTATTTCTCTCTAGCTTCCCGAACTTGCTCGGCCTCGCAGACCATCCGCCACGGCAGCTTGGCCTGAGCTTGGAACGCCTCGACGGTGTCCGCCGAATCGTCCAGGCTGATACCGAGAACTTCAAATCCCTCTTCGTGTTTGTCGGCATACAACTGCTTCAACTTCGGAAACTCTGCCAAACAGGGGGGACAATTTGTGGCCCAGAAGTCGATCAGGAGCACTTTGCCTTTTGCATCCGCGATGCTGGCGGGGTCTCCTTTCAAATCCGTCAGGCGTAGTTCTGGGGCTTCGACGCCGACCAAATCCAGCTTCCGCAGCCGATTCTCGCAAAACTCGCCAACCTGCGGGTTCAGGCCGAAGCGACTCGACAAGCTTCGATAGATTTCCCTGGCCGTCGCGTGTTCTCGCGCCAATCCAGCCTGGGCGACGAGTTCCACCGCGAGATCCAACGGCTCGCTTGTCGCTCCGAAGCGAGCAAACTGCAGCGAGTCCTGAAACGCCGTGACGCCGTCCTTCAGCTTGCCCGACTTCGCCAAGCCGACGCATAACACGGTCTTAGCGCCGGACTTCGCGACTGTCGAGGCCGCCCGGGTTTTCAAGCAGCGTTCCGCCAGCGGGAGCGCGTCGGCTTCCAGCCCGAACCGTCGAGCCGTCTCAAAACTCCACACGAACGCCTCATCCAGGTCGGTGGCCTCGGGATTCTGTTCGGCGTAGTTAGCGGCATCTCGCAGCAAATCCTTTTGTCGAGCGACGAACACGTCTTGAAACGTCTTTTTGCCCTGCGGACTCGAATCCTCAGCTTGCCCAGGCACGACGAGGACCATTGACGAAAACAACACCATCCAAAGCACCGACCGACGGGAAAATTGTCGAAGCAGCAACATGCGAGTCTCCTCAGTGGTTTTGATCATTTTGCCATCATCGTTCTGCAGTCTCAGAAGGCCGGTTGAATAATGGCTGGCCGAAGGACGGAATGCGAATGCACCGCCTGAAAACAACCGCCGGTGACGTCACAATCGGACCTCGCGAGATGCCGCAACTCCCGATTTCCAAAGTTTTTTGGCCGTTGCCCAGGTTGTGTCGAACGTTTATCGTTAGCAGCTGGTTTTTAGGCGTGGGTTCGCTGCGCTTTCGGATTTGAATCGAAGGAGTTCTGGAATGTCACAACCCAATCTGCCACATGATCCAGACAATGGACCAGGCCGTTGGAGAAAGATTCCCCCCTGGGGAGTCAGCCTCGGCCTGCATTCGTTGATCTTCGTGTTCTTTGCGTGCTGGACGCTACCAATCGTCCGCGAATCGCTGGTGGAATTAGTCGTCAGCGAAGTCGAAGAACTCCCAGAACCGGAGTTCAAGTTCGATGTTGCCGCGACGGATCAAATCGGCAACGGCGGGACGGGTGACACGCTCAGCCCGTCACTGGCGGTGGCGGGAGCCGTCGGTGCTTCTCCACAAGTGGAAACCTCGAAGCGACTGCAAGAAGAGCTAGTGAAGGTCAACCTCGCGCCGACCGCCACGATCGGGGACGTCGCGGCGGACACGCTTGGCAAGACAGTTGAAGTGCGCGGCGGAACCGACAATCTCTCTGGCGATTTCGGTGGCCAGGGAACGGGCGGCGGAACCGGTGGCACAGCTGGGACTATCGACCGGCTGACTTTCGAGATCATGGCCTCACTGAAGGAAAAGAAAACGCTCGTCGTCTGGCTGATGGACGAATCGACCTCGATGAAGAAACGCCGCGACACCGTCGCCGAACGATTCGAGAACATCTACAAGCAGCTCGGCCTGCTGGACGTCGACACGAAAGACGGCATTCTTAAATCGGCCATCGTCAGCTTCGGCAAGGATTTTCATTTCGTCTCGAAGGATGCGACCGACGACGTCGATCAACTCGTCAAGCTGGTGAAGGGAAACATTCCGAATGACGAGTCCGGCAAAGAAAACGTTTTCACCGCGGTCGAAGCGGCCGTGAAGAAGTACCGCGACTACCGCAGCCGTGAGCACCGCAACTGCATCATGGTCATCGTCACCGACGAACGCGGCGATGACTTCGACAAACTGGATCAGTGCATCCAAGCGACGGCCGCCGCCGGATTCAAAGTCTTCTGCGTCGGCAACGCCGCCCCGTTCGGACAGGAGAAGGGATACGTTCAATGGGTCTACGAAGACGGAGGCACCGAAGAGCTGCCCGTCGATCAAGGCCCGGAAACGGTGGCTCCGGAACACGTCAATCTGCCGTTCTGGGGAGTCGCTGGCGGCGATTTGGTCCGCATGACCGCCGGCCTTGGGCCGTACGCTCTGACCCGACTCTGTGCCGAAACACAGGGCGTGTACTTGATCGCAGAAGACACAGGCCGCGGCGTGCGATTCGATCCCGCCGTGATGCGGAACTACCTGCCCGACTATCGGCCGATCAAGTTCTACACGAAAGACTTGACCGCCAATCGAGCCAAGACCGTGCTTGTCGAAGCTGCTCGCAAGACGCTGGGCGAGAGAACACCGACTCCCGAAGTGATTTTCCGAGCTGACACGGACGCAGCATTGCGGACGGAGTTGAACGACGCTCAAAAGCCGCTCGCCGTGCTGGACTACAAGCTCAACGAGATCGTCACGCTTCTCGATCAAGGTGAGAAGGATCGTGCCAAGATCAAGGAGCCGCGCTGGCAAGCTGCGTACGACACCGCCTACGGCCGAGCACTCGCCATGCGAGTTCGCTCATTTGGCTACAACATGATGCTCGCCCAGATGAAGGCCAACCCGAAGACGTTTGACAAGAAGGAAGACAATACTTGGGAGTTGATCGCCTCGGACGAGATCACGACCGGCGTGCAGGTCAAGAAGATGGCCGCGAAGGCACAAGAGTCGCTCGAACGAGTGGTCAACCAGCACCAAGGCACACCGTGGGCGAAGCTTGCCGAACGCGAACTCAGCAAGCCGATGGGCTGGTCCTGGAAGCCAATGCACAAGGACTACGCCGCCATCGAACGCGCGATGGCACAAGCGAAACGCGGCCCGGTCTTTGCCGACGAGAACGAGAAGAAAAAGGCGGAAGCCAAGAAGAAAATGGTCGAGCAGCGCAAGAAGCCGAATCTCTAACCGCCGACCGCATCGCCAACGAATGATTGCCCTGAAAACGGCCGCTGAAGCAAACTTCAGCGGCCGTTCTTGTCACCTGCTCGAAAACCGGACTTGAGCCAAGAACCAAGCGGCGAAATCGACTCTGGCGGACTCGCTGATTCGCCTGGTGTTTCCTCCTGATTGTGACGCTTGCACGGCCAGCCGCAGGTTCATTGGCCCCTGTTTTTTCGCCAATCTGCTCCGTATTCTGTCGCGTCCTTCCGCTCGCCGAAGTTGCTGAGAGTCGGCCTTTCGAGCTTCACTTTTCTCCCGCACCATGCTGTTCAAGCCGCAGCGAAAATCGGCTCAGGAGTTGATCGTGTTTCAGTCTGTAGCCATCGTCGGGGCCACTGGGGCCGTGGGTCGGATCATGTGCCAGTTGCTCGAAGAGCGCAACTACAAAGCCGGCAGTTTTACGTTCCTCTCGTCGAAGCGAAGCGCCGGGACGAAGCTGACGTTTCAAGGGAAAGAATACACGGTTCAAGAACTGACAAAGCAATCGTTCAAGGGCCACGACCTCGTCATCGGCAGCACGCCGGACGAGACGGCTCGCGATTACTTCCCAGCGGCGGTCGAGGCCGGCTGCCTCGTCATCGACGAGTCCGGTTACTTCCGCATGAATCCGGAGGTGCCGCTCGTCATCCCAGAGATCAATCCGCAAGAGGCTCTCGCGCAGTTGAAAGCCGGACGCGGCATCATCTCCAGCCCGAACTGCTCGACGACGCAGATGGTCATCGCGCTCAAGCCGCTGCACGATGCGGCTCGCGTGACGCGGTGTATCGTCAGCACCTACCAGGCGGTCAGCGGAGCCGGCTTGCAAGGCTCGGTCGATCTCTTCGAGGGAACCAAGGCCAGTCTTGCCAGCGGAGAGTATGCGTACTCGGCGTTCAAGCACGCGATCGCGTTCAACGCCATCCCGCAGATCGGCGGCCCGAAGGAAGAGGGCTACACCAGCGAAGAGATGAAGATGGTCTACGAGACCCGAAAAATTCTCGGCGACCAGTCGATCCAAATTTCCGCGACGTGCATCCGCATCCCGGTCGCCAACTGCCACAGCGAGACCATCTGGGTGGAAACCGAACGCCCGGTCTCGCCTGAGGAAGCCCGCAAGCTGTTCGAGTCGTTCCCCGGCATCGTGGTGCTGGACGACCTAGCCAACGGCCAATACCCGATGCCGATGAATTGCTCCGGCCGCGACGAAGTCTTCATCGGCCGCATCCGCCGAGACCTCTCGCACCCCAACGGCCTCACCTTCTGGTGCGTCAGCGACAACCTGCGAAAAGGAGCCGCGACCAACGCCGTGCAGATCGCGGAATTGCTGGCGAAGCACAAGGGGTGAGGCAAATCATGGGAGCATGGGGAACCGGCCTTTATGCCAATGATCTTGGCGCGGACTTAAAAAGCACGATCGCTGCCTTGGTGAAATTACCGTTCGATGGCGATCGAATAGCGGAAATCCTTCGTCAAGAATCCACAGAGATACTCGCTGATTCTGAGGACGCGGACTACACGACGTTCTGGTTAGTAGTTGCAGATCAGTTCGAGAAGAAGGGGATCTGTTGCGAGTCGGTTCGTGGAACTGCGGTCCGAATTATTGACAGCGGTCAAGACATCGAATTGATGGCATCGGTCGATATGTCACCCAAAGATCTCAAACAGCGTCAGAAAGTGCTGAACGAACTGAGGTCTCGGCTCTCCGAACCGATTTCACCCAAGCCGCGAAAGACACTGAAGGTACCACAACCATTGGTGATGAGCGTTGGCGACTTGTTTGCCTATCCTGTCTCTCAGGGAAGCTCGCTCAACCCCTATTTGTCACATCCCAGAACTGACGCCGCCAATTGGAATCATGACGGATGGGGGGCAATGCTGATTATCGACGCTGGCCTCGCATTCGACTTTTTGGCGTGGTACACGCCAATCACAACTGCTGTGATGACGAAGCAACCAATACAAATTGAAGAAGCGTTGTCAGTTCGAAAATGGTTTCTCAGACGTTCTGGAACGGTTTCGGCCGCCCATATGAAAAAAATGGAGTTGATGAAGGTTACCTCTATCGACACCGATCGCGACAAAATCGTCAAAAGTTTTCCTGATCTCAAACCTGGCGTTTCTTATGCGGTGAATGACATTTCGATCTCAAACGTTATGGGCATCTCGCCAACCGACGAGCAGGTGAGTCTTCAGTTTAGTTCACTCAGTATGGCCGGAGACAACTATGTGCGAGTGATGAATGACTCAATTGATAGTCTCCGCGAAATCTTGTTGACAAACGGTTCCCGAATATGACCGCACTTCAAGAAGCCGAACGATTGCCGCCGAAGCTCACGCGGGCGGAGAAGACTCTGCTCGCTCAGCGGCTCGTCAGCGACTTGGGAGACGCCTTTCCGGGAATCGAAAGCCGGCCGGGCAGCTGCGGCGAGAATGAGGACGTTTGATTGTGGCTTCCACGTCGCTCACAACTTGGCAGACCGACCGGGCTGAGTCGCTCGATGAAATTGTCTCGGCACACCGCGCGGTGGGCGGAACCGGTCCGGGGCGGCGCGTTGCCACTCAGCAGTTGAATCATGCGTTCGCAGTTTTGCTGTCGTCGCAATTCCAGGGCTTCTGTCGCGACTTGCATTCCGAATGCGCTCGGTGCTTGGTCCAAAGCGTGACGCCCGTCAAATTGATTCCGATTCTAGAGGCCGAGTTCGTCCAAGGCCGAAAGCTCAACAGAGGAAATCCGAATCCAGGAAATATCGGAGCCGACTTCGCTCGCTTCGGACTGAAATTTTGGGATCATGTGGTACAACTTGACCCGCAGAATTCCGTTCGCAAGTCCGCGCTGGAATTGCTCAATGAATGGAGAAATGCCATCGCGCATCAGGATTTCGACATGACCAAACTCGGCGGCATCGTCACGTTGCAGCTTGGACACGTTCGACGTTGGCGTATTGCCTGCGATGCGTTGACCGTTTCGTTCGACGAGGCCATGCGCCGGCATCTCATCTCAATCCTTGGAGCCTCACCGTGGTGAGGATTAAACCATGAACCGCAAATCAAAACTTGGCACTCGATCGAAGCCGTTGTTCCGCGTTGGTCAGCGAGTCACGTTTATCCTGGTCGATGCGATGTTCCACGGCGTGGTTTCTGAGGACCGTGGCCCGCTGGCTGAGCAGGGCAAGCGGCTCTATGAGGTCGAGGCGGACTTCGGCCTCGACGAGCCGCGCATCTTTGAACTCGTCGAGGAGGATTTGTCCCCAGACACCGCAGTCCCGGCCGGAAAGGCATGATCCTGCGACTTTGAATCGACCACTAACACCGACGAAAACACGAACGACAACTTCTGAGAGACACCATGAACCACTTCCATTACGACAACGGCGAATTGTTTTGCGAGCAGCAGCGGGTGGCCGAGTTGGCCGAGGAGTTTGGGACGCCCTGTTGGATTTATTCCAAGGCGGCGTTGCTCGGACGGCTGAAGGAGATTCAGACGGCGTTCGCGGCCGTGCACCCGGTGATTTGTTACTCGGTCAAGGCGAACTCGAATCTCAGCATTCTCAAGCTGATGCACGACGCCGGCAGCAGCTTTGACGTCGTCTCCGGCGGCGAGCTGTATCGCGTCAAGAAGGCCGGGGCCGACACCACGAAAGTCGTCTTCGCCGGAGTCGGCAAGACCGACGACGAGATTCGTCAGGCGCTCGAAGAACGCATCCTGATGTTCGACGTCGAGAGCGAAGCCGAACTGGATGCCATCGCGGCGATCGCGCAGAAGATGGGAGTCGTCGCGCCGGTCGCGTTGCGGCTCAACCCGGACATCGACGGGAAGACGCACGCCAAGACCACGACCGGAAAAAAGGGAAACAAGTTCGGCATGGACATCGAACGCGCCGACGCACTCGCCGCGAAAACGCTGCGAACTCCCGGCTTGGCGATGAAGGGCATTCACATGCACATCGGCTCGCCGATCCTCACGACCGAGCCGTATGCCGAAGCGGTTCGCAAGGGCGTCGATGTCGTTCGCAGCTACCGAGCCGCCGGTCACGACATCAACTGGATGAACCTCGGCGGCGGCTTCGGCATCAGCTATCGCCAGAACGAAGGTCCGCCGGCTCAAGCGTATGCCGATGTGATCGTCCCCGGCGTGAAGGAAACCGGCTGCCGATTGGCTCTCGAACCGGGTCGCTTCATCGTCGGCAACTCCGGTGTGCTGGTTAGCAAAGTGATCTACACGAAGCGCGAAGGAGGCAAGCTATTCGTCATTCAAGACGGAGCGATGAACGACCTCGTCCGCCCCGCGTTGTACGACTCGTTCCACCGCATCTGGCCGGTGAACCCGCGGGTCGCGATGCCTGACAATGTCGAAGGTGAAATCGCCGGCTGCGAGAAATCCGACGTCGTCGGCCCGATCTGCGAATCAGGCGACTACTTCGCCAAAGACCGCTACCTCCCGCCAGTCAATCGCGGCGAGTTGCTCTGCACGTTCAGCGCCGGGGCCTACGGGACGGCGATGAGCAGCAACTACAACTCACGTCCGCGAGCCACCGAACTGCTTGTCGATGGCGACCAAGTCAAAGTCATCCGCCGCCGCGAATCCTACGACGACCTCGTCGCGGCGGAGTTAGTGTGAGCCATGACGAAGCCGAGTTTGGTGGTCGCCAGCCGCAACGCGAAGAAACGGCGCGAGATTGAAGAGTTGCTTGCGACTCATCACATCGAAGTGCTCAACGTTTCGGACTTTCCTGATGTGCCCGAAGTCGTCGAAGACGGCGAAACATTCGCTGCCAACGCTGCGAAAAAGGCGACGCAGACGGCTCGGCATTTGAATTGTTGGGTGCTGGGCGAAGACAGCGGGTTGATGGTCGATGCGTTGAGTGGTGCGCCGGGAGTCTATTCGGCTCGCTTCAGTGGCGAGGGAGCGACCGATGAAAAGAACAACGCCAAACTCATCGCCGAGCTTGCCAACGTCCCGGATGAACGCCGTGGTGCACAGTATCTCAGCCACGCGGCGATCTCTGATCCGACCGGCTCGATCCGGCTGACCGTCGAGGCGACTTGTCGAGGTCGGATCATTCGCGAACCGCGCGGTTCAAATGGGTTCGGGTACGACCCATACTTCTTGATCCCGGAGTATCACCTCACGTTCGGTGAGCTCAGCTCGACCGTGAAGCAGCACCTCAGTCATCGCGCTCGTGCGTTCGAGCGATTGATCGCTCCGCTGATTCGGTTGCTCAAGTAGATCAGCCTTTCCAAGCTGACCCGGTTTCAGGGCGAGGCGGTGTGAAGCGATCGGGTCAGGCTGGAAAACCTGACCTACTCGTCGCCGATCTCTAGCGAGTCCATGCGTCGATACAGCACCGGTCTAGGAATGCCGAGCAGTTTGGCCGCTAGAGTTTTGTTTCGCTTGGCTTTGATGAGCGCACGGCGGATGAGATCGCGTTCGATGGTGGCGAGATGTTCGTCCAACGGCGGGATCGGCAGTTCGTCGATCGAGCGTTGCGGTGGCCCGATCGATTGCGATTCCAGACCCGCGCGAAACCGCAGCGGCAGGTCAGACACTTGGATCACCGGCGCGGTGCAGTTCTGGCGAGCTTCCTGCACGACGACTGCCAGTTCATCGAGATTGCCCGGCCAAGAGTACTCACGCAGTTGCGGCCAGACCGGATCGGCGAAGCCTCCGATTTGTCGGTCCGCATTGCGATTTTGCGCTTCGAGAAACGCTTGAGTCAACGGGATCAAATCGTCGCTGCGTTCTCGCAGCGAGGGAACTTCGATGGTCAGCGTCGTGAGCAGGAAGAAGAACTCCGGGATCAGTCGCTCGTCGTTGACGGCGTCTTGAAGCCGTTCCGTGCTCGACGACATCAAGCGCGGCAACGGCATGTGCCGTGAGTCGCTGACCTTCTCGGCCTGGTACTCCGTGAGCAGTCGCTCCTGCAGGTCGCGCGGTAATGCGTCTACGTCGGCCAGAAACAATGTTCTCGGCAACAACGCACCGACAGCGACATCCTCGGCCTCGGGATGCAGTAGGCGTTTCAAAGATTGAAGAAGCAAGAACGGTGACTGGCGGCAGTCGAGCGGCACAAACGAACCTGCTTTGGCTTCGTCTTCCTGGTGAATGGCTCGTGCAAGATGCTCCTTCCCGCTGCCTCTCGGCCCGACGAAATGGACCGACACGGTCGCTCCGCGCGCGATGCTGACTTGTTCGAGCACTCGTCGCATCACCGGGCTGCGGGCGATCACCGTTTTCAGGCCGTAACGCTGTCGCAGTGACCAGCGCAACGTCAAAAGTTCCGCGTGATACCGCAATGCGAGTGACATCGACTGCGTCGATGCCGGAGTCGGCAACGGCGAGACGATCCCCAAGACGCTGGTGATGCGGTCATCACCTTCGCGGATTGGAATGAACCGAATGAGCTTTCCAATCGCTGGGCCAGATTTGCTGGGCATGTAGACCGGCATATCCAGTTCCTTTCCCGCCAGACTGTCGGGAGGGGGACACAAGGCCGTCGCCAGTTCACGAATCGATCGAGGGTCCGCATCCGACGTGAACTCGACCATCTCGCCGACAATTTCGTCCGCAGTCCAGCCGGTCAATTGCTCGCAACCGGCGTTGAAGTACAACACGCGGCGCGATGCCGAAACCAAAAATATGGGCGTCGACGCCGATTTTAGCCACGATTCCAGCCGAGTCTTTTTATTACCGGTGCGTTCACGCATCGGGAGCCCTTTGTTTGTGGTGGCTGCGATTCGTCCGCCATTGACGGGACTGACGCAAGACGCATCGACCGCGTCGCGATAGCATAGCGACCTGCGAACAAATCACTCGCACGGTTGGGCTGTGGGAATAGAATCTCGCCGTCCAATCTTGACCGGAGACTGTCATGCCGGAATTTGATCGTTGGGTACAGCGCTACGTGCGTCGGATCAGCATCGGCGAGTTCTTGCGCGACGCGGCCGAGTGGCTGGCAGGATTCTGTTTCGTGTTCGGAATCGTGGTGTTGGCTGTGAAGCTGCGATTGCCGAGTCTCTGGCCGCATGTTTTGTGGTTGGTGGTTGCGAGCGGTCCAGTGACGGGTGTGGCCTGGTGGCTGTCTCGGCGTCGGCGATTAAGCCGGCAAGACGCGGTCGCGATGCTCGATCAAAAATTAGCGGCGGGCGGATTGCTGATGACTTTGAGCGAGTTGCCCGGCGCGGCGTGGAAGGCGCGATTGCCGCAGCTCGAATCTCTTTGGCGGCGAGCGTTGCCGACGTTGCGCCCGGTCCGATTTGCGAGAGTGCTGATTCTGCCGATCGCCTTCGCAGTGGCTGCGTGCCTTGTGCCGCTGCGTGACATTCACGAGCCAGTTGTAGAAGGTGCGGTTGCTCAGCAGACGATGCAGCGGCTCGAAGAATTCATGCAGCAGCTCGAAGAGGCCGAGGTCATCAAACCGGACGAGAAGGAGAGCGAGCAACTCAAGGAGGAGATGCATAAGCTGGCCAACGAGACAAAAGAGCGTCCATTGACTCACGAAAAGTGGGAGACGGTCGATGCGCTGCAGGAGCGGCTGAAGGCCAAGCTCGAACACCAGTCGAATCTGATGTCGCAAGCGGCGGACTCGCTGGCCGCGCTGAGCGAGGCGCTGAATCAACTCGGTCAGTCGGGCGAAACAAAACTTTCGGACGAGCAGTTGCAGCAGCTCGAAAAGGAAGTTGCGAAAGCGATGCAGGAGCTGGCGAAGAGCGGTTCGCTCGGAAAGCTGTCCCCCGCGTTGCAAGCCAGGCTTGGTGAGATGGCCAAATCCGGACAGTTCAAACTGCCGCAAGACGCTGCCGAGCGTGAAGCTCTGGCGGAAGAGTTGCAAAAGTTTCTCAACAAGGAATCGCTGAAGCTCGCCGACTTGCGGGCCAAATGCGAGAAGTGCAACAACCCCGACTGCGAAGAATGCAAGAAGCCGGGCGGCACCTGACTGAGCACCGGCAAGCATCTCGGTCGAGATGCGAAACTGCACAATCGAGCAGGAAAAGGTGGAGTGAACGAAGGCCCCGGTCACGCCGACCTCGAATTCGGCGACATGTCGAGTTCGCAGGGAACGAAGTTCAAGGAGACGATTCTTCCGCCAGGATTTCTGGACAATCCACGCGACGAAGTTTTGTCGATCACCGCAGCCACTCCGGAGGTCAAGCCGGCTGAGTCCGCTCCGCGAAATGCGGCTCGGCCAAACGAAGCGGTCTCTGGCAACGAAGCCTGGAATCGCAACGTCCGTCCGCGACATCGCAACGCGGTGAAGAGTTATTTTTCAGAGAAGAAGTAACATCTCGATTTCGACACCCGGAAAGCCCAACTTGCCAATGGACGCACCTGCTAAAGACCCGCTCCTAACGCCGTCCGAAGTGGCTGAAGCTCAGCAATTGCTGCAACGGCTGATCGACGGACTTAGTTCTGCGATCTTGGGACAACCGGAGTTGATCGAGCAGGTCGTCATCTGCCTGTTGGCTCGCGGGCACATCCTGCTGGAAGGCTTGCCGGG
>CAMDRI010000024.1 GCA_945906725.1 Candidatus Kuenenia stuttgartensis
GCGCGCGGTCAACGACGTCAAGTGCTCGCCCAAACGGATGTAGGTCAGTGTGTCGAGCGTTTCCTTGTCGAAGCCGGCATAGACTGCTACGACGGTATCGCCGCTCCGCAGCAGTTCGTCACTGATCGCTTCCAGCAATGCCTGACTGACTTGGTATTGCCGAGTCTGCGGCTCAATTTGCAGAGGCACGATGGCCACTTCGTCGTCTTTGGCGGCTTGCTGCACGTCGGACTTGTCCGAGGTGACGATCAATCGCGTTTTTTTGAGCGAGTCGCGAATCTCGGCGAAGTTGTACGGCACCTCGGCCAACATCACGACCGCAACCGCCTCCGTGTCTTCCGCGACTTTGCGCGCGGCGAACAACAGGCTTTCCGACTGGCGCGAAAGTTCGTGACGCTTGATCATGCGGCGGATAGTCCTGGTGGTTACTTCTCTCGATTCGCGAGTTTCGGATTTGGGACGAGGCGTTCGGACTGCGTCATCACGGTATTGACCAGCGTGTTAGGGCCGATGCCGTTGAGGACTTGGCTTTCCATCCGCATCTCGCGCGAGACGATCTGACCGCGTTGGTGATCGAAGATGATTTTACCGGTGAGCAGTCGTGCGGTGATTTGCATCTCGATCAATGGATCACGGAGCGGCGTCAAGCAGGAGGTCTGTAATTCGATCTCGGCTAGCGCCCCCTCCAGCTTCAGCAGCCGGTATTCGCGACGCAGTGTGACCCCTTGTTTGAGCGTCTTGTCCAGTTTCGCAATCGCTTCAAATTCGTCTTTCCAGGTGTCACCGACTCGCACCGGATGATCCGGGAAGACGATCAGAAAATTCAGCGTGGGATCATCCTTGAAGTCTTTGGAGACCTTTCCGTCGCCGGTCACGCTGTCCGCCACGAGGAGTTTTCCGTTGGGGGCAAATTTGATTCGCACCAGTGGCTTGCCCACAGTCGCCAGCAGAGGGCGGTATTCGGCCGGGCAACCGTCCGGTCCATCGGCCGAGTCGAATTTCGACTCCGCGTCATCGTCTTGCTGGCTGGTCATGCGCGTGCGGTCGATGATCGGCTCGACGAGTGCGTTGCCGTTTACATCAACGGAGATGACTCGCAGATGTTTGTTGGCAATCGTTTGGCTGACCAACTTCCGTTTGAGGTTCGGCAGCCGAAAGTCCATCGTCATGTTCTGTTTGTATTCGAGATGCAGCGCTTCGCTGGGATGGAACTGATAGGCCAGCCGCACCGCTTCGCCTTCGGCTGCCGCCAATTCGCGGACGATCACGCCGAGGCTGACCAGACAGAATGCCAGCCAGAATCCTCGGCGAAATCTGGTACTGAGCGGTGGTGCGTCGTCCATTGATGGAATCCTTGGTCGCGTGGATGACTTCGGACGAGAGGGCCGAACGGCGACGAGTTAGCGCTGGCCGCTGGCCGGTTTGATTTCTTCTCGTGGCTGTTTGCCGACGCCGAAGGAGGCGATGTGCAATCGCAAGTGGCGTTTGAGTTCAATGTGGTCAAGCGGCATTGTTCCGGTGATCAGCAATAATTCATCGACGACAAATCGGCCCGACTCGCGGACCAGCGTGACTTGAGCACCGAACTTATCGTCGCCCAGGACCAGCAGTGCTCGGTCATCGCTCTGTTCGACCGAGACCAGCGGGGTGTGCAGGTGCTGAACGATGTCGTGTCCGATATTGGGAATCTTGGGTGTTTGATGCCACACCAGCCGGTTGAAGTCGCTGGAAGATTGGCGTTGCAGAGAATCCAACTGCCCCAAGCGCAGGCCAGCGGCGAAATCGAGCACCGGCAACATCAATTCCAGTGTGGCTTTCAACGAACTGGGGCGGCCAATGGTGGGCAACAGCACGTCATCGACCAGCAGTTCCCCCTGGCGGTCTTGCAGCATGTAGGTCAAGGCCCGCGTACCTTGCGTGACCGTGACTTCCGTGAGCGACCCAGAGAAGACAGTCGATTGAATCTTGGGAGTTGCGTCTTCGATTTCTCTGAGCGGCATCTCATGCACCAGTCCGGCGTGCAGTGAACGCCACACGCGACGGTCGAAGTCGAGCGACGAACTGGCGCGAAGTGTTTCCAGATCGCGGGATGCCAGCGCTTCCGCATAGATTTGCACCAGCGCGTGTGCAGTGATGAGCGCGGACAACCGCTTCTCCTGCCGGCTGTCGAGTTCGTACAGGGTTGCTTCTTCGATCAAGTACTTCGCCTTGTGATCAGAGTCGTCGGCCTCTTCTCGGAGCAGGCTCAGCTTGAGCACTTCGTTCGGTCCTTCGACCACAAAGTCGGAATGCTTGCCGCGAAGCTGAGCCTCCTGCGGATCGGTTGTGGAGAAGCCTTGCCAGGCGACATGAATCTGCACGCTGTCGGCCGGCACGTCGCCACTGGGCAGCGTCACATGCGACAGGTTCGCCGGAGCGAGGCTGCCGCTGTAGAACTTCGGCGTGCAAAGCGATTGCAGACGCGACTTGTCACCCGCCTGATACGCGTTGAGGAACGCCGTCGCCGTGTGAGTGACTTGTGCCAGTTGCCGCGTGGAGGGAACGGCTTCCTTCTCCTCGCGAGAACTGACTTCGACTTCGTCGACCAGCCAGTGACCATCAGCACGCTTGGCCGTCAGCCACAGTTCGCCGACCGCGATCGGCAGGCGGACGTGGGCGATGTTTTCATCGAGTTGTGCTCGCGGTTGCAGTCGCTTGCCGGTCTTTTGCTTGCCAATGACTTGCTGCGTCAGCCGGTTCAGATACGCCGGAGACAGCGGTCGCAGCGTCTCCGCGAATTCGGGAGTGACCGTGCGGAGCACGTCGTCGCGGTCGCCATCTTTCCAGGCGTCGAGGAATTCACGCACCGAAAGCAGCAGGTCCATTTGCTCGGTGACCGATTTCGTGGCCGTGACGCCATCTTTTTTCTGCTTGAGATAAATGTCATCGACAACCCACTTCTTGGTCTGTGGGTCGAGCTTCAATTGATACTTCAGCTTCTGCTTGGATTCGCCGACCATGACGGTGACACGTTTGAGCGTCTCCGAGACTTGCTCGACCTTGTCGATCTCCAGATCGCCGGTCGGCAGTCGCAGGAGTTTGAGGTCGTCCAGTGCCTCGTCTTTTCGCAACGCCCGCTCCTCAAACCCCGTTGAGGTTGCGTTCTTGATCTTCTGCATGTCGTTGCTTTGCAGCGCAATGCCGAACTGCTCAATGGCGCGCGTCTCGACGACATTGGCGCAGCCGGAAAGGCTCAGCCAACCGAGGCACAACACCAGCCAGCAGGCATTCGATCCGCAGTGACGCGGGGGACTCAAGGGACTACGCATATTGCCATCCCTAGCACAGACGAGACACGAGAGGACAGTGACCAGTCGTCCGAGACCGGTCGGAGGGGAGCGGCTTGTCCCAGATTTTCCGAAGAGGGTCAAGATGGAGGTTTCAGCACCAGCATCGACGGCTCGCTTGAAGTGACAAAATCGCCGACATCCTGGTTCGAGCGTCTCCGCCAGATGAACCCATCGAGGACGTAATGCGTGATCTGCGGAACCGCCAGCAACGGCACGAGCAACTGATCCCAACCGCCAATGTTCCAAACGGGACCGAACAACCACGACCGGTCGTGCCAGACGCCGCAGTCCCAGAGAAGTTCCTCGGCATAGGCCAGCAGCCACAGTAAGCCCAGGAATTGCCACCAGCGCCATCCGAGTCGTCGGCTGGCCGGGGGCGCTGAGGATTCGGTGCGGTCGGCCGATTGAAACCACGCAACCAAGACCATGTACGGCACGCCGTGCGTGATGACGTTCGTCACCGTGAAGGCATAGTCCGAGTTAAGTCCGACAATCCCGACGTACCAGCACAACGCCGTCGTCGCGACCACGAGGTCTTTGCCCGGATTGAATCGTCGCTGCCAGATCGCTCGGTACGCCGAGCGAGTGGCGTACACCCCCAACGCTCCCCAATAGATCGGAGACAGGACTCGTTCTGCGAGCACCGGTACCTCGACGAAATCGGACGCCACGAACCATGAGAAACGGCGCGAATGTGAATGCCAAAAGACCAGCGGATAAATCGTCGCCAGATAAATTGCCGCCGAGTCGATGGCTCGATTGAGTCCGTCGCGTTCGCCAGCTTTGGCTCGATACAGTGCGACCCAGCCGGATTGCTGGCGGACAAAATGAAACACGGCGACGTACGCCAGCGTTCGCCAAAATAGACTTGCACCTTCGGAATACAACGCCGCTCCGATTCCGAATGCCAGCAGCGGCACCAGTCCGTACAGCCAGGCACGACGTTGCAGTTCTGTTCGATCGAAGTACACACGGAACCCGGTCGCGTAAACGTGAGCGACGTCGATCAACAACACCGAGACCACCCACATCCAATCGGGCGTCTCCTTTTCCAACCAGCCCAGCGGCCAACCCAGAGCCACCAGCAACAACGCCAGGACCGCGCTGCCGCCGAACGTCAGCAGGTCGGACTTCGCAGAGAACAGCCACGGGTAGGACATGTTGGGATTAGGGGCGAGAGTTCAGATCGGCCAGAACTTCGTCGGCGGCGCGGAGGCCGTGATCAAAGGCCTCCTCGAACAGCGCGATACCGCTGAGGTCGGTGTTCGCGAAATGGATGCGACCGTCGGGCTGAGTGGCTTTACGGCGCTGGTCCGCCGATGGCGGAGTGATGAATCCGGGACGTGGGCGAATCATCGCGTGTCCCCACCGGAAGACATCCAGCCGAGTGACCAGCGAGCGAATCTCTGGGTGCGGGCGTTCGAGATCCGTGAGGACAACGTCGGCCAAGTCGGACCATTTCGCTTTGAGCAGTTTCGTTCGCGCGGCTTTGACATTGTCGTCGCAGAGCGGGTGATACCACGTCAGCACGGTCGGCCCGTGATCGTTGCCCGATTGATGCGTCGCGACGACGTAGCCCAGCGAGCGGCTGTCGTGAATCACATTGTCCCAACTCAGTGGGAATCCCGACTCGCGCGGGCGGCGGCTGAGATGCACGTTCGCCACCAGCCACGAGCCGTATTCAAACGGCTCGGCACTGCGGCCGGTTCGCCCGGAAAATCCCTCAATCAATCGCGGGGCGAGAAACTGCGGAGCGGCGAAGATGACCGACTTCGCACGGAAGCCGATCGGCTGTTCCTTCGCCGTGTCGAAGACGAGGACTTCGTAGCCAATCTCGTCAGAGATTGGGGCGTTGTTGCCAACCTCACCCAATCTCTGGCGAGATTGGCTACTTTGAATTCGTGTCACGGCCAAGCCAGTCTTCAACCGCGTGCCGGCTTGCGAGGCCAAGTGCTCGACGATCCGACCGTTCCCTTCCGGCCAGGTCATCAGCGGCTGATGTTCGGCTCCCGGTTCCTTCAGCCGAGCGGCGAAGTACAGCACTCCGGCCCACGCGCTGGTTTGCTCGGCGGTCAAGCCGTAGTCGTCGCGGCAACTGTAGTCGACCAGCCAGTGCAGCCGTTGCGATGTCCAACCGTGTTGTCGCAGCCACTCAGACATCGACTGCTTGTCGAGCGCCAAGACTTCTGGATCATCAGTCGCGTGGCGAATTGGGATCGAGAACGCTCGGCGACCGGCCGCGTCGCGCCACGCGGACCAGCGATCAATCTCTTTTCGAAACGCAGTGAGCTGCGCGAAGTCTTCCTCCGAGGCACCCGTCGCCGGATACAAGCCTTCGATCCATTCTCCGTCCACGAACACTCGCTCATCGGGGTCGCGACACAAGAACTGTTCGGCGATGACGGGCGATCCGTCGTCGGCCAGCGACTCGACGACTCCCATCTCGTCGAGCAGCCGAATCAGTTCGCGGTTGTGCGGCAACGGCACCGGCAGGTAGTGAGCACCCCACGGAAATGGAGTCAGCTCGCAACGACCCGATCGCGATGTCCCTCCCGGCTGCAATTCCAATTCGAGGACGACGAAGTTCTCGCAGCCATTTTGCTTCAATCGCCGCGCCGCCGAGAGACCAGCGACTCCGCTACCGACGATCACCACCCCGACGTCGTGCCATTGATCCGTGCTCGGCGGCGGTCGAAAGCCGTCGCGCAGTCGGTGCCCGATCTCCCACGACTGGCTGAGCAAATCTCCCTCCGGCGGCAGACGCGGCGAAGCCGAACATCCCGACGTAAACAACGCCGGTGCACCCAGCAGCGTCACGATCAATTCGCGGCGAGTGAGCGTCACTTCATCGCTCCCCATTCTTGGTCGTAGTAATGCACCAGCACTTGGTTGTTGAGCTGATTCACTTCCGCCTCGACACGAGCCAGATCGGGCGGCAGATCGAACAGGCTGTTCAAGATTTTGTCAGTCAAGAATCGCGACGCCCCGCTGAGTTCCGATGACAGGCTCAACGTTTCCGGCAGTGGCGCGGACGAGGCCAAAACAAATCCCCATTCGCCGAATGTCGGCACGGCGGCGTGATACGGCCGGACGTGGAAGCCCACCGCTTCGAGCGTCTTCACGATGCACCAATACGACTGCGGTGCGACCAGCGGCGATGTGCATTGCACGCTGATGACCGCGCCGGCCGTCAGACGCTCACGCAGCATTCGATAAAACCGGGTCGAGTACAACTTGCCGACCGAAAACGTACCGGGATCGGGGAAGTCGATGATCGCGGTGTCGAAAGTGATCTCGGTCGTGCGACCGACCCACAGGAAAGCATCTTCGTTGATGATCGTCACGCGGCGATCTTTCAGCGACGAGCGGCTCAATTCGGCTAGCGGCGGAAAACGATCCGCCAACGAGGTCATGCCGGGATCAAGATCAACCAGCGTGACCGATGCGACCGACGGATATCGCAGAATTTCACGCACAGCCAACCCATCGCCGCCGCCAAGTACCAGCACTCGACGCGGTGACTTCACGGACGATAACGCCGGATGCACCAACGCTTCGTGGTAGCGGTGCTCGTCCACCGAGTTGAATTGCAGATGACCGTTGAGATGCAACTGAAAGCCCCGCGCGTTCCGGGTCAGAACGATCCGCTGATACGGCGTTGTTTCGGCATGCACAATCGGCTCGCCCAACACTTGTTCTTCGGCCAAAGTCGTCAGGCTGTCGGCTTTGATGATCCCCACGATCAGCAGTCCGATCACGAGACACGCTCGGCCTCGCAAACCGCTCAGTCCGCGCGACGACAGCAACGGTCGTAACAGGTACGTCCCCCACAAGCCGACCACCGCGTTCAGCAACCCGCACAGCAGCGACGTTCGCACTAGGCCCAATCTCGGGACGCAGAACATTGGAAATAGCAGCGACGCGAACAATGCTCCGAGATAATCGAACGCCAGCACGCGCGAAACCAGGTCTTCAAAATCGAGATGCTCTTTCAGCAGCCGCATCAACAGTGGCAATTCCAGCCCGACGAGAGTACCGATCGCGAACACAGTGCCATACAGCACGACTCGAAACGCTCCGACCGATGAGAAGGCCAGGAACAGGACCGGTGCTGACGCTCCACCGATCAGCGCGACCGCCAACTCGACTTCGATGAAGCAGCGAGCCAGACGCTCATCCACGTACCGCGAGATCCATGCCCCGGCTCCCAACGCGGACAGGTAAATGCCGATCACCAACGAGAACTGCGTGACCGAGTCTCCCAGCAGGTAACTCGCCAGCGTTCCGGCCAGCAGTTCGTAGACCAACCCACACGACGCGATGATCAGCACGTTGAGGTACAGCAGGAACAACGGCGCACGGTTCATCGAGTCTTCGGACTGCATAGTGGCTGCCTAGTAGGTCAGCCTTTCCAGGCTGACCCGATCAACGGTTGGCGTGATTCTGCTCAGACCCGTTCAAAAACGGACGTCGTTCGCCGTTCGGGTCAGGCTGGAAAGCCTGACCTGCACGCTATCCCTGAATCGCCGCCGCGATGATGATCGACATGCCGATGATGACCGCTCCCATGATGATCGCCAGCGCGACGTTTTGGTCCTCTTCAATCTCTTTCTTGAGTGAGAACGGCGAGAGCTTGTTCATCAGTTTGAAGCAGACCGCCAGCACGGCGACGCCCACCAATGAGAAGATGACTGCCGCCAGCAAGTGCATCCACAACTTCACCGGAGCCGCTCCGTCCAAGACGGCGGTCTCCTCCGCAAAGGCCAATGTGACCGGCAGCACCCAGCCGGAAATTGATTCGATACTCATCACTATTTGCCTCCTCCCCAAGAGCCGCCTGAACTGCGGCCGTACGACGAGCCGCTTGAATAACTTGAATAACCGGGTGAATCGAGGGCGCTGAGAAGATCAGGATACCGCCAACCGCCGATCGCGGCCGCGCAGAAGTAACCGCACGTCAACAAGCCGTAGGTCAAGTAGCACCAACCGAGTCCCGATATGTTCTTCAACATCAGCCTCTCTCCCATTCGTCATTCGCTTTGTGCATACGGACTGTAATCGCTGTTCTTCCAGCGATTGACCTCAAAGGTACCTCGCATCGCCAACATGACCAGCGGGAACGCGGCGACAATGAACTGCGCGGTCATAAAATGTCCCTGGCTGACCGGTGTCTTCACGGCCCCTGAGACGAACACGAAATCGAGCACCGCCAACAACGACGCCAAGCAGACCCACAGGCCCCAGACATCCGCCCGACTTGGCTGCGGCTCGATCGTCCCAACCCCGAATGGGCGGGGCAGGTCTTTCAGGTTGAACGCTGACTCGACCTCGTCGACCGAGATGTATCTCCCCAGCGAGACGTTTTCTTCCGACCCTTTGTCCGACTTCGTTTTCTCAAAGGACAGCATCAGCGGTGGGGCGATGTAATCCTGAGTCGAAGCCGTTTCTTCGGTTGTCACTCGCCAATAGAACTCGCCGACGACAAATTGCACATGAGCCGTCCCTTTGTCGTAAAGCTTGAAGTGGTTGCCATCAAAGACGAGACCATTACTTTCGGTCCGCTTTGCCTTCGAAAGTGGGACTGCTTCCACAAAGCTCCAATGCCCTTGGTTGCGAACCAGCCATCGAAAGCCTTTCGCCGGGTTGTAGAGCAAATACTCGGTCCACGGAAAACGTTTGCCTTCCCAAACGGCGAAGCGGCCCATGAATCCGATGACTGTGTATTCGGTGTCGAAGAGCTTGCCGACCGAGCCGAGCGGGATCAGAAGTATGTCGATCCCTCGGCCGCTGAGCGTCTGGAGGTATTCCAGCTTTCCTTGCGCGCAGTCGAGCAACGAATGGCAACTGACGCAGGTGATCCGCTGCGACTGATCGGGAGCGAACAGTGTCAGCGGCCCGCCACATTTCGGGCAGTTGAGCTGCAAGGCGGGGGTGTTCGGGCCGGCCGGCAGCGCTGACGCCCAGCCGTCCGATTCGAGATTCAAATCGGCGAGCGCGACTTCGTGCCCGAAGAAACCGCGCGGACGATCGCCGCTGTATTCGAGTGTCCCGAATTCATCTCCGTCGCCATGCAGATCGGCGAACCGATGCTCGGCGTTTTGCCGAAATGCCCACGGGATTTCGCCGTCCGCCGTGGCTGCCGTCGCGATGCCTTTTTCAGCAACGACGTAGCCACTTCCGGTGGACGTTTTTTTTGGCTGGCTTTCGGCAGACGATTGGAAGCGATGCCCCACATCGAGCGATTCAAAACTGGGGAATTCCGCCTCGTCCGCGAAGCGTCGTTCGAACATCAAATAAAACTTCCCCTGAGCCTCTGCCAACCATCCGACCTTGTCCAGCGAGAATCGCAAGTACCACTCGTTCCACACGCCCCCGGCCGGATGCTGATACTGCACGCGTCCGACAACCTCGAATCTCTTCTTCTGGTACTTTCCCGCCAGACCGCGATGGATCGGCGAATTCGTCTCGACCAAGTCGGCGACCTTACCGTGGTCTTCGATCTTCTTGTCCGCGCGGGCGACAACTGAGCGGCAGAAGTCACACACCGTGACCAGCGAAGTGCTGAGCTTGAACTCCACTGGCGCGGCACACGCGGGACAGGCGACGATTCGCTTTTTCATGCGGTCGCTCCTTCCGGCCGAATCACCGGTGAAACGTCAGCACCACGCTCCGCGATGCGCACCGAGACCGACTCCGCGCCGAGCATCTCGCGCAACCGATCTTCCCACGGCCATTCGCCACGGCGACGGCACGAGAACAAGTTGAACGTCGCCAAGCCCGACTCCGGCCAGGTGTGGCAAGCGAGATGCGACTCGCTGAGCAAATACAGTCCGGTGACGCCACCTGGTTCTGGAAACTGACGCCACAACGGTTGTCCGACGACCTGCAATTCCAGTTCGCGAACCGCACGCTCGCAAACGGCTCGCACTGACTCCAGCGACCGTAACCGCTCGCCCGAACATCCGCTCGCATCGACGATCCACTCGCGACCCGCACCTTCGCGGGCAGGGGCCGTCTCGACCACTCCTGGTTCGATCGACGTCGTCATGCGGCGTACTTCGTTGCTCTGCGAGTTTTCTTGCAGCCGTTCGAGGCGCGGCCAGAATTTCACGCGGATATTAAATCAATCGCCGACACTTGAGGAAAGCGTGCCGAAATGTGAGCCCGTGTGGCAAACCAATCTGACGTCTACGTTGGCGTGATCAGTGCATTCTCAGCGATTGGCTCAGCGTGCAGTGCTTGGTCGATCTCGCGGCGCGCCGTCAAGTAGTAGCCCATGCCGATCAGAGCGATGGCCAGCGTGACGGCTCGATAAGCCAGGCAAGTCAAGATACCGGTGCCGTCAGCGGCTCCGTTGAGTTTGTAGAGTGCGTTGACCGCCTCTTCCAAAAGTCCAACGCCACCCGGTGTGAGCGGCACGATTCCGGCCAACTCGGCCGCCGGGATGAAGAACAAATGCTGAGCGTAGCCCGGCACGAACGACTCGCCGCTGATAGCTTTCGCGCTGAAGTAAAACGACGAGATGGTGCCGAAGTGTCCCACGATGCTGATTCCCAGCGCGACGAAAAGGACTCGGCGCTGTGATTGATACAGCCGCACCCCTTCGACCAATTCGGCGACCATGTGCCCGACGACCGGTAGCCGAGCGAGATGCTGCCAGGCTCGCGAGCGAGTCACCGCCGGAATCAGCATCAGCGAGAGTCCGACCAACCCGGCCGCGCTACCGATGACCAACAAACCGACAATGGCTTTGAGTTCGGCTCGGTCACGAATCTCGGTCCACTGTGCCCAGGCGGCCCAGGCACCGATCAGAAACAGCGAGAGCATTCCCAGAATTCGGTCCAGCAGAACGGTCGCTACGGCCGTCGTGCGTCGGCTGGGTTGCTCTTTCGCGAGCAACGTGGCTTTGACAACATCGCCTCCGACCGAGCCAGGTGCGACGAAGTTGAAAAGATAGCCGATGAATCCCAGCCGCAAGGCATCGCGGATTGTGAACACAAACCCCAACGCCTTGACCAGATAGAACCAGCGCAGAAAGGTCAGCACGATCGCGCCGCCGCACAAAGCAACCGCCGTCACAAAGCTGGGCCAGTGCAACGGCTGATGAGTGATTTGCGACAATCCGGCTCGATGTCGCCACAAAACAAAAGTCAGCAACGCCGCCGCCAAGAGCCATTTGGCCCAGGTCCAATGCTGCCGCCAACTCGCGGATTCGTTTGCCTGAGATTCCGTCATATGGAGTAGTGAATTCGGAATTCGGAATGCGAAATGTAGAAGTCTTGGGTCGCAGCCCATTCTGACTTCGGTATTCGGTATTCGGTATTCCTCATTCATTCCCTTCGGAAGAGTTGCAACGTCTCTTCGGCGCGACCGTTTTGATCGTCAGAACCGCACGGGTCTGTTTGTTGTGAGTGTTGCAGTTTGGCAACACGACGCCAATTGCAAGCTATGTTGCGGACGGTGACGGTTCCGAAGGTGGTTTGGTTTCCGCTGCCGATTTCGTCGGCGCGACTAGCAAAAAGTGCTTGTGCGCTGTCCTCGGCAATCGGTGGGAAACTCGCCGCCGAGACCGAGTCTTCGTCGATAACTAGAGCGTTTGAAACCAGAAGGATGCTGGCGGCGCTCGCAAACGGACAGCCTGAGTCATATTTATGTTGCTCTCACAACAACGCATCGCTCCCTGGATTTTCTGGTTTTTGGCAGCACTGGTTTCGCTCGTGTGTCTGCCGAGATTGCTCGGTGCAGAGCCGATCGTGCGACAGGTTGCGGCCAAGCGACCGAGCGCGGTTCTGACGGGCATCACGCCGCTGCCCGACGAACCGGTTCAGCAAGAGGTCTCGACCTCGGACGAGTTGAGGATGCTCGTCCCACCGGTCGGTGAACCCGACGAGGTTTCGACCGCCGCTGAATCCGTGGTCGAAGTGGAAACAGAGGTCGCGTCCCAGATCGAAGCACCGATCTCGTCCGTTCGATTTTCCGATGTCGCGTTCGAAGAGACTCCGGAAGAACCTTCGCTCCCAAAGATCGTCTCCGCGCCGGTGACGTTGGGTGAGCCGATCATCGAAGAATCCGTGCCCGGTCAGCCGCCGGCTGGGCAATTTGAATCGGTTCAGCCGAAGCTGGAACTGCCGCACACGACGCTGAAGTTCGCTCCGCTCGAAGAAGAGCCGGCACCGAAAGTGGCCGTGCCACCGATTCCGGAACGGCACCCCCCGATCGCTGCGACCGGTCTCGCGGTGAAATACTGGATCGTTAGCACTCGCTGCTGCCGTCAGTCGCATCACAAGTGCGGACTTAGTTGCCGGTTTATCTGCCACGCCGTCACCGAGGATTGTCAGTGCGTTTCGGTTTGCTTCGAGCAATTGATTGCCGGACAGATTCCTGGTGCTCCGACTTGTGTGTTGGCTCATGGCAGCTTCACGCGAATGGACGATGTTTGGGAGGACTCCGAATGCACGTATTGCTGGCTGCGTGGAGCCTGTCCTCAAGTGCCGCTGAATTTCATCTACTTCACGTGGCCCAGCGAAGGTCCACTCGCGTTTATCCCGAACAACCCGTTCACGACTCCGATCCCGACATTTGATTTCGGAGTGCTGGGTCGCCGCTCGGAGCTGAACGGTTTTTATCTGGCCGACTTGATTGGCTCACTGCCCGGCCCCACGACGGTCAGCTTAGTCGGACACAGCCTGGGAGCGAGAACCGTTGCCAGCAGTCTGCATTTGCTGGGTGGCGGGACGGTTCATGGTCAAGCTCGCTGGAACCCTGCAGACTGCGGACACCGCATTCGCGTCGTTCTGGCTGCGGCCGCCATCGAACACGATTGGCTCAACCCCGGCGATCGTTATGGCTGCGCGCTCAACCGAGCCGAGTGCCTGCTCAACCTCCGCAATGAATGTGATTGCGCGTTAGCCCTGTATCCGTTGAGGAAACCTTTCTCGAGCCGCGCACTTGCTCGCGCCGGATTCACGAGCAAAGACCAACGAAAACTAGGGGATCGACTGGCGCAAGTTTCCGAATTGGATGTCGCGCCGGTGATCGGCAAAGGCCATAGCTGGCCCAGCTACTGCCGACAGCCGGGAATCGCCGCCGCCGTGTCGCCTTACGTCTACTTTGAAGCAGCGCAAGGTGTTGTGCAGGACGCGGAATTGCCTCGCTGAATTCGACTGGACACTCAGCCGCGTATCGGGCTGTAATCCCCCCCTTCAATCTGGCCGCCGGAGGTGCGCCAGGAGTGTCGCTTCAAGGATGAATTCGCCGTGCAACAATTCGCGAGACTGCTGCCGTATCTCTGGCAACACCGTTGGAAGCTGTATCTGTCGACGGCGTTCGCGCTGGTCGTCGCTCTGCTGTGGGCGGCCACGCTGTCGTTGACCTTTCTGATCGTGAAGGTGCTGCTGCAAGACCAAAGCCTTCAGCAGTACGTCGAAGTCGAAGTCAAGAACAGCGAAGTTGAGATCGACCAGCGCCAGCGTGAGCTCGACGAACTGGATCGTCAATTGGAAGCCCGTGCGTTTGGGGCACTCCCGGACGGAGTGGTGTCTGCCTCAGAAAAAGAACTTCGTCGAGGCCAAGATCGTGTCGCCGGAAAACTCAAGTCAGCCACACGTCGGCTAGTCGCGTTTCGCTGGATTCAGCGGCATGTGATGCCGCTGATCCCGAACGATCAATTTAAGACCTACGCCTTGATCCTCTTCATGCTGGTGATTGGAACGACTGCCAAAGGCACGGCGGTTTTCATTCAAGAGGTGCTGGTCGGAAGTGTTGTCGAATTGACGGTCATGGCACTGCGAAAGGATTGTTTTCGGCACTCGCTGAATTTGGACTACCAGACGCTGATGCGGCACGGGAAATCGGTATTGATATCGCGATTCACGAATGACATCGGTGTCGCCTCGGACGGATTGAATCTGCTCGGCGGGCGAATTGTGCGCGAGCCACTCAAGGCTTTTGCCTGTATCTCCGTCGCATTTTTTGTGAGTTGGCAGCTCACGCTACTGTCGATGGTGTGCGTGCCGGTGATGGGAGTGATTTTTCACCGCTACGGCCTGCTATTAAAGCGAGCCAGTCATCACATGATGGAGCGGATGTCGCGCATTTACAAATCGCTGGAAGAGACCTACGACGGGCTAAAGGTCGTGATCGCCTTCAACGGCGAGCGGCGGCATCGGCAGCGGTTCCATCGCGAGAACAAAGACTACTACCACCAGGCCATGAAAGTCGTACAGATTGATTCGCTCACCAGTCCGACCACGGAACTGCTCCTGACGCTTGCGGTCTGTATGTCGGTGCTGCCGGGAGCGTACTTGGTGCTCCGCCACCAAGACTCGATCTGGGGCATCAAGCTGGCTGCTGAACCATTGTTGATTGAGGACTTGTCGTGGTTCTATGCGTTGTTGGCTGGCACGCTCGACCCGGTGCGGAAGTTGTCGTCGATCTACTCCAGGATCAAACGTACCTCCGCCGCGACCGAACGCATCTTTCAAGTGCTGGATTGGCAGCCGGCTTTAAAGCTGGCTGAACAACCGCAGCTTATGCCGCGTCATTCGCAATCGATTGTCTTCAAAAAAGTCTCGTTCCAATACGACTCAGATGGCGTCGACCGACCGAATGCGCTCACCGACGTGACACTGAAAATCGCGGCGGGAGAAGTCGTGGTTGTCGTCGGCGAGAACGGCAGCGGAAAATCGACGCTGGTCAATTTGCTGCCGAGGTTCTACGACCCGAACGCCGGTTCGGTGTTGATTGACGGCGTCGACATTCGCAACGTGCGGCTGCGCGATCTGCGCAGCCAGATTGGTGTCGTCACGCAAGAGACACTGTTGTTCGACGAGTCGATTTACGAAAACATTCGCTACGGAAAGCCGGACGCCACTCACGCCGAAGTGCTTGCCGCGTCCGAAAAGGCTCGAGTGCCGCAGTTCTTCGATCAACTCCCAGAAGGCTTTTCGACACGTGTCGGTCCGCGCGGCAGTCGGCTCTCGGGAGGACAACGGCAACGAGTCGCATTGGCTCGTGCGCTGCTAATTGATCCGTCGATTTTGATTCTGGATGAAGCCACATCCGCCGTGGACGCGCAGAGCGAATCGATGATTCACCAATGCCTGGGAGACTTCGTCAAAGGGCGGACGGTGTTTCTCATCACGCATGCGGTGAAACCCGAAATCCTGGAGTTCGTCTCGCGGATCGTGGTCATGGAACAGGGTCAGCTTCTTGCCATCGGGGCGCATGACGAATTGTTGCAATCGTGCCCGGCGTATCAGAAGCTCTTTCGTGCTCAGTCTTCAGCCCCAATCGGCGACAGTCTGCCAGAGTTCCGCATCGATGTGCCGGCGGTCGCCGACTCAGATGCGTCCACATTGATCGACTCGCCGCACGTCATCAAGTTCGCGCCTGCGAGCAACACGACACCGACCGAAGCGCTTCGGAAAGCGACTTGAGTTGGCTTGTGCATCGCCGACTTCCGCGAGGAAGACTACTGGGATGTCCGCCGTTCGCTCAGGAGAGCGCACACCGCTTGCAACTCCGTTCGCAGGACTTCTTGAAGCTCTGGGTGCAAGGACATGCCGTAGCGTGTGGCGGCATAGCGGAGATACCACTCTGCCGCATCCGGCAAATTGGGATGTGATGACGCGGCGCGTCGTAACCTCTCGGCAAACTGGTGCAACGTCTCATGAGTGGCGCGTTCGAGGTCGAGCCGCCGCAACCGGCGATCCAACTCTTCCAGCAGGTGCCGCAACTCGATCACTGCGGGTTCGAGCGGACCTGACTCTTTGGCCCGGCGAGTGAACCGCAACTTCCGAACCGCTAAGAACAGTAATCCGCCAGTCATCAATGCTCTCGGAATCGTGTTCAACAAGCTCAGAAAGGACAGCTTCAGCGCCAGCCACTTGCCGGACCAACCTTCGCTGGCCAGCGACGTGCGAATCATCTGACCGCGCAGAGTCAGCTCATCCCACAACTGCCACAGGCCAAACTCAGTGACCGCCTGTGGAATGTGATCCGCCGGAGTCGAGTCCACGATCACCCAGCCTTTTTCGGGCACGTAGGCTTCGACCCAAGCGTGAGCGTCCCGCTGCCTCACGACCCAGTATTTTCCAAGGAGATTGTAATCTCCTCCGGCATAACCGGTGACGTAACGGCAGGGGATGCCCGCGATTCGCAACAGAACGGCCGTGCCGCTGGCAAAGAACTCGCAGTTCGCGGCCGGCTTCTCGAGCAGGAAGTGCAACATCGGATCGGCCATCGGCGGAATTTCGATGGTGGTCGAGTAGCGATAAGTTGCGAAGTAATTTTGGACCGCCAGGATTTTCTCATTCGGCGTCTTACAGCCGGAGAACACCTGTGTCGCGAGTTGCAGGAGGTTGTGATTCGTGGTCAGCCGATCGGGAAGTTGTCGCAACCTCACCTTGGCCGTCAGCGTGGCCTGCCGATCCAATTTCCACGGCATTTCGGTTTCCCACAACATCGGTTGAATGATCGGTTCGAGGGGATTGAGTTCGGATGGATCGGGCACCCAGGCTGTGAGACTGACCTCCGGCGGTATGTTGTCCGCGCTAACCACGCTGTGGCGATCGAAGTTCAAGATGTCGATCGGAGCTTCCAACCGAGACGTGGTCAACGGCAGAAAAGTAAACCGGTCCATGGAGGGTGCTCGCCAAATCGTGACCGGCCGCAGATTTGTTGCGGAATTCTCACGCAGCAGGAATTCGAATTGTGACGAACGCTGTGTGCGGATCGCTCGATCGAACGGATTCGGTAACGGCAGAGCCTTCCGACTGCGGCCAATCGGAATCCAGTCGTCGTGCGACTCCCAACCGCGAAACGCGTAGCGTTCAAAGACCGCGCCGCGCAAGTAGCCCGGCGGTCGGTCCGAGATGATTCGGACAGCGATTTCTTCGTCCAACGACGCACGCAGAAACTGGATCGATCCCAACGGAGCCTGCCCTGAAAAACCAATCAGGACATTCTGCCGTCCCGTTGAGGGGCGTGCTCCGGAACCGCGCAGAAACTGGTCGATGTCCGACCATTTCTCCAAGAGCCAGGCATTGCTGGCACGGGTGCTCACCACGCAAACGACCAGCACGGCCACGCTCGCCGTCGGACGGACCCATCGAGCCGAACGTGACTGCGGTTCCTGACGTTGCCTCGCCAGCGAGTAATACGCGCAGGAAAGTCCGACCAGGGCCAACGTCGCTCGCTGATGCATGCGCCGCATGCGACCTGTCTTCGAGAGTTGTACGTCCCCCAAACAGATAAAAACCATGACCGCCAGCATCGGCAGATAGACCGGCATCGGACGGTCGGGACGGCTCGCCCACAATCGAGTCACTTGCACGAGCAAGAAGAACTGGCCCGCCGCATGCACCAGCGGATAGTTCAGGATGGTGGTCATTGTCGGCGGTTCATACGGCGCGAGGTTCCACTGCAATGCGCAACCGATCGCGAGCACCAAGTCGATCCAAGGCAAAGACGCCACAGAGACCTGCCACCGATTTCGCCACCACACTGCCGGCGAACTGATTACGGCCACCAGAATCGGAAACACGATCGTTTCCGACATGTACCAGAACATCGCTGCTTGCAGCAGAATGATCAGCCAGGCGATCCCAGCTTGGCGGTGCATGGTGTGGACTTCATGAGGGGATGACCAAAACGCATCACCGATCATTTTGTCGAATGCGCGAAGGGGGTGACAGGGTGAAGCGGCGAAATCGCCACCGTCGCCTTGTCACCCCCTCACGTTGTCACCTGGTCATTCGCAGATTTAGCGAAGCATCGAAGTCAATCGCGATTTGGCCTTCGCAGCCGTCTTGCCCTCTGCGGGTGGAGCTGCCGGAGCCGGCGAGGCCGGTTGGGGTTCGAGCGACTTCGGTGCCTGATTCGGCTCTGGAGCCGGAGGACAGCCCACTGGTCCTGCCGGTCGAGCTGCCGGCATCGGTTGAGTCCAGGTCCGATTGCCCAGCGGCTCAACCCAATATTGCACGTTCGCAGATTGATGGTGATGGATCGGCGTGTAGAAGTCATGCCAACGACCGCGATAACCACGATGAGGCTCACGCACATGCCACTGCGAAGGCACCGGAGGTGGCGGCAAGCGATTCGCCGGTTGCCAATAGGGAACCTGCTGGTAGGTGTAGCCCAATTGTGTGGTGTCTGTCGGAGAGTACACCTGCGGGTAGCTGCGATATTGCCCCGCAGCCGGAGAGCCGGTTCCGTGCCATTGCTCTGGCCAGTAACGGTCGTAGGTCACGCCGCGACGCACGACCGGCACTTTGACTGGAGCATTCCAACCATAATCCGGCGGCAGAATGTAATAGTCACAGCACAAAGCCCAGTTCACGATCGGCGCCAGGCAGCATTCGTGGCAATTCGTGCGAGCGTATCCCGGACAGGACGGGCATTGCTGCGGACACGGCGGACACGTTTCGTTCGCCCGACTGTTTGGTGCCGAAGCCAACGCCAACAAGCACAGTCCGGCCAAACTCAGACTCTTGAGAAAAATTCGACTCATGACTCGATCCCTTCCTGAGGGCTGCGCCCGTTTGCCTTCTGCTCTTCTGCCTACTGCGCACTGCCTTCTGCCTACCAATGTCGTCCACCACGAGGGGGCACGACGTTGGAAATCGGTGTCAATCGGCTCGACGGCATGCCGGTCGAGTAGTTCATCGTGTGTCGTACGGTAGGCGCGAGAGGCACCGAAATTGGAACGCCATATCCTTGAGCCGCGTAGAGTTGGCTGTCACGCGGATCGGAGTAGTCCGGATTCGCGGCATAGACCAAGTGATAGCAACCGAACGGAGAAACTCCTTCGCCGCCATTTCCCATTGGATGAAAGTACGCGAGCTTGCCGTGGATTTGTGCACGCACGATCTCTCCCTGCTGACGATTGCGAGCGTTGAACATCGCCCATTGATCGTGCAACCAGCCGCAGCAATGTGGACAGTTCATTTGGCCATGCTCCGGGCACGGTCCATTTCCGGAGCCATGTCCTCGCCACGAACCGTCCTTGATTTCATCGTTCCAATCGCACTCTGGCCCGCTCCATGTCGGTACGATCGTCTGGCTCATGGCGCGTCTGGTCGCATGACCAACACCGCCCCAAGCTTGGCCAACACTGCTCATCGTGTAACCACAGCCGCGACTCCGACACGACGCACAGCCATTGGCACCGCAGCCCAGTGGTCCGCAACCTCCCGCTCGTGCCGTGCAAGCTCCGTTCTGACACGCTGTGCTGGTGCAACCGGGAACCCGCGCCACGCCGGGGCCCTGGTTCGAGATTCGCGCTGGTGGCTCGTCCGATGGAGGCGGTGGAGCTTTCTCGTCAGAGACAAGCGAGACTTGCTTACCACGCGATGCGTTAGAAGTCTGAAACTCAGCCGATTGCACGTCCTCGGCCAGGGTCAACGCACTCAGCCCATGCAGAGCCGCTCCGGCGATCAGCATTCGCACGCCGCAACGGAGAATTTTTTCGAGAATTATCATTGTCTGCTCCCACATCCGTGTGAGTGGATTGTTCAAAGTTCTGTTTTTGAGAAACGGATCGTTACCAGTTCCTCGGCGGGCAGAAGCCCGAGAACAGTCGATAGTGGCTGCGATATTTGACCTTCACTTCGGTCCCTTGCAGTTCCCATTTGTCGTGTGACTCCATGCCAAACGGAGTCCACCACCACTTGCCGCTGACCTTGTGATAGAACGGGGGGTACAACGATTTGTACTCGTGCGGGTACAGCATCTCATGCGGCGCAAACGCTTGGTTCGTGTAGATCGTGCCGCCGACATACGTCGGTACGTTCGGCACCGGACAGGGATACATCGGCGCGTGCGTTTGCGGATACCCCTGCGGAGCAGGCATCACGATCACGGTTCCGGGGGGTAACTGGCCCGGTGCAGCTTGCGGAGCGTATCCCGACATCTGCCGAACACTGTTCGGTCCGTTCGGTGCTTGCGCCATCGAATCCGATGCCAAGAACGCGACCAGCGCCGCGGTTCCCAGCGAGAACAGAATTGACTTGAGCATGTTCGCCCCTTCACAACGTCCGTGTTGTTCGTGTCGGCCGGCAACTCGTCCGATCATCCCCGACCGTCGACCGGCAGCGACTTCTTGTGACAGTTGTTCCAATCGGTCACGACCGACCTGCCGCATCGGTTTTGACGGTTCTTCCACCGGGCTTGGAAGACAACGCCTTCTGTTGCTCGGTACAGCCGGCACTCGCCGAATTCTCGGTAAATCCCGGCGAGTCCCCGAACCTTGCAAACTCAAGCCAACCGCTAGAATCTGCCGCGCTTCGGCTGACGCAGATTCTCCAGATTCACTTTCAGAAGCTCGGAATAGCCCAAGCGATGCGCGATTGAAGGATTCACCGTGCCCCGAAACGACAAAGATGCGACGACTCAGGACAACGGCAACGGAACGGCCGACGACGGCCAATTGCAGTACGTCTCGATCAGCCACGAGACTCGCCGCCGGTACTTGAACTACGCGATGAGCGTCATCATGTCCCGCGCGTTGCCCGACGTGCGCGATGGCTTGAAGCCAGTCCAGCGACGCATTCTCTACGTCATGTTCGAGGAATTGCGTCTGCTCGCCGCGACCAAGCCCCGCAAGTGCGCGGGAATCGTCGGCGAGACGCTCGCCAACTATCACCCGCACGGTGACGTCGCGGTCTACGAGGCGCTCGTCCGCATGGCTCAGGACTTCACCATGCGGTATCCGCTGGTCAACGGGCAGGGGAACTTCGGCTCGATCATGGGGCTGCCTCCAGCGCATCAGCGGTACACGGAGGCTCGGCTGACGGCGATCTCCGAGCATCTCATGAATGAGTTGAAGTTCGAGACCGTCGAGATGCGGCCAAACTACGACAATCGCACGCAGGAGCCGGTCGTGCTGCCGGCCCGCTTTCCAAACTTGCTGGCCAATGGAGTTAGCGGCATCGCGGTCGGCATGGCCACGAATATCGCGCCGCACAATCTCGAAGAGCTGATCCGCGCCTGTCTGCACCTCATCGACGCTGACACCGAAGTCACGGTCGCGCAGCTCATGAAGTACGTCAAAGGTCCCGACTTCCCGATGGGAGGCCGTATCGTCACCGACCGCACCTCGCTGCGGCTGATGTACGAAGAAGGCCGCGGCTCGATCAAAGTCCGCGCCGAATGGCGGCTCGACAAAGAGCGACGGCAAGAAGTCGCGCATCGCATCGTGATCTACACGATCCCCTATGGCGTCGAGACCAACCCGCTGATGGCCGAACTCGGCGAGATCATCAACGGCCGCAATCTGCCACAGGTGCTCGAACTCAACGACGAGACCAACGAGAAGCTCGGACTGCGGATCGTGCTCGAACTCAAGAAGGACGCCGATCCGGAAATGGTCATGGCGTACCTCTACAAGCACAGCTCGCTCGAATCGAACTTCGCGTACAACGCGACCTGTCTCGTGCCGACCGAATCGGGGACGCTGACGCCGGCCCGCTGCAATTTGGTCGAGATGCTCAAGCATTTCCTCGACTTCCGCCTGCAAACCGTTCGCCGCCGGTTTCAGTATTTGCTGGCTCAACTCGAACGCCGCATCCACCTCCTGGAGGGCTTCGCGATCGTCTTCAACGGCCTCGACCGAGCCATCAAGATCATCCGCGGAAGCGACGGCAAACAAGACGCCGCCGTCAAACTGATGAAAGAATTTCCGCTCGACGAAATCCAGACGATGGCGATTCTCGAAATGATGCTGTACCGCATCAGCAAGCTGGAGATCGACGACATCCGCAAAGAACTGGCGGAAAAACAGGCCGAAGCCGAACGACTCCGCAAGCTGCTGAAATCCGAATCGCGTTTATGGGGCGTCGTCCGTACTGAACTCGAAGAGCTACTGACTCAGTTCCCGGACAAACGCAAGACGAGCATCGGCTCGTCGGAGGAGATCACCGAGTTCGACGCCGCCGCGTACATCGTCAAAGAAAACGCGAATGTCGTGCTGACTCGCGAAGGTTGGATCAAACGTGTCGGCCGACTCGCGAAGGTCGAGGGGACTCGCGTCCGCGAAGGGGACAGCGTCCTTGACGTCGTCCCCGGCAGCACATTGGATACGGTCGTTTTCTTCGCCAGCGACGGCATCGCTTACACGCTGCCGATCGACCAAGTCCCCGCCAGCAGCGGCTACGGCGAGCCGATCAGCAAACACGTCAAACTGCAAGATGGAGTCAGCATTGTTGCCGCGCTCAGCACCGACGCTCGCTTCACTCCCGAAGACGTGCAAAAGAAAAAAGACCCGCTGCCGCGACCGCATCTGTTTGTCGTCACGGCATTCGGAAACGTGTTGCGACTGCCGCTCAGCCCATTCCGCACAGCCTCGAACAAGAACGGCCGCAAGTTCTGCCGCGTCGTCCCCGGTGACCGAGTCGTCTCGGTCGAGTTGATCCGCGATGCTGAGTCGGTCTTCCTCGTCACTCGGAAAGCCCGCTTGATTCACTTCAATATCGATGACGTCCCGGTCCTCTCTGGAGCCGGCAAGGGAGTCCGCGGGATCAAGGTGGAATCCGGCGACAGCGTGCTCGGCTTCAAACAGATGACCCGTCCGAGCGACGCGCTGCGTGTGCTCACGAACAGCGACAAGTCCGCGGCCTTCGGTCAAACGAAATACACCGTTACAGGCCGAGGCGGCCGAGGCATTCGCACCAGCCACCGCAGTGAGTACGTCGACATCGTCCGCGACCCCATCGAGTTGGTCGATTGGCCGACGATCGAAGGGGACAAGTAGGCCAATCTTCCTGGACTCCTTCTTGGCGGTCGACGCTGAGCCGAGTGTCGGAAGCGGTGCGCGTTCACGGGAGGCAAAGTCTTCGTGCAAAAATGAAGCGTGCCAATTTAACGCGGTTGGTGGCTGTTTTAGGTTTCGGTTGACAGCACTAACTGCGAATCAAACGGTGATCACCAACAGAACGAGTCGTGAATCAGTTCGCGAACTGCGGCACAGCCAGGGAACGCGAAACAATTCGGTGGCCACTGAATTGCGGTTGTCAGATCGAGACCTGAGAGACCTCGGAAAACCAACCAAAAATCATCAAAGAGAAAGTGAGCTAACCATGAACCTTTTGAAGAAAGTCCTCGCGTCTGAAGATGGCCCGACCGCAGTCGAGTACGCCTTCATGCTGGCCCGGATCGTTGTGGTTTGCATCACCACGATCACCGCCGTGGGCACAAAGGTCAACGCTTCGTTCAATGCGACTAAGACTGCTTTGCCGTAATGCGATGAAGGTGTTCGCCCTCCAATCAATTTCTTTCCCGACTGCCTCGCCGGGGATATCCGGTCGAGGCGGCTCGGCTGTTTGAAGCAAGGTGTGTGCGTCATGTTCTTCTCGTGGATGAATTTGGAAATGGCTCAGCTTGTGGAGCCGCTGACCGCGTCGTTGGTCGCAATGGCTTCGACGGGAAGTTGGCTGTTTCTGTCGGTCTGGTCTTAGACGTGTCGTTCCCCAAGCCTGTGTGCGACCTGGTGTCGATTAACCGCGAATTAGCAGCGGCCGAGCAATGTCGATCATTCCCCTCGAATCGAAGCCTCGCACGAAAGGCCCCGAAACGTGGACTGGCAAGAACTGTGCGTGCCAAACTGGATAACCTTCCCGATGGTGCTGTCTGGGTTGGTCTACAACCTGATCGCCGGCGGCTGGAATAGCGGACTCGCCGGAGCGTTGCTTGGCACGGTCGTGGGCCTGGCGACTCTGTTCTGGCTGTGGATGCTGGCGGCATGGGAGCCATCGCCGTGTTCCTGTACGACGGCATATTGATTTGACCGGCAGAAATCGCCGATCTTCGGGGGCCGCTCGGCCCCCTTCGGTTTGCGCGATGCGAATGGTGAAGGCGTTTCCTGTGATTCCGAGAGTCCCCGCGACCGGCAAAGGCGTTATAGGTTGAAGAGTTTACCCAGACGGTGCCGATCAGTACGAAGGAAGGCATGGTGTCCCATGCGACCGAAGACATTGGCTTTGTTGGTTGTCGCCGCGATGTGCGGATTGGTGGCCATGTTAGGAGTTCAGCAAGTCCTGTCGAAACAAGGCGACGCGGTGTCTCAGAAGGAGCAGTTTCAGGAACGGACGCTGAAGGTGCGAGCCTTTGCCGGCGATCTGATCCTGCAAGCCAAGCTCGACAAGAGAAGAAATCGAAGTGCGGCCAGCCAGTTCCCGAAGGGCAAGTGCATCGCGTCAGTGCCGATCAATGCGACGATGTCCGGCACCGGATTGATGAATCCCGGAGACCGAGTGGATGTGCTTGTCGCCTACAAGCCATCCAACGGAAACCGAGACGTCAGTGGGATTGGCATGGAAGTCAAAACGGTTTTGGCAAGTTTAGAGGTCTTCGCTCTCGATGGCGTGACGGACGCAATCATGATCGCTCGTGCGGGCGATCCCAAAGCGGCCGTGATTAAAGACGTGTCATTATTAGTGACCAACGAACAGACTCGGCTGTTGAAACTGGCCAGTGATTTGAGTGGAGGAAAGTTACATCTGACGCTGCGAGGTATGAACCACGACACACCGGTCGCCCCGAAGGACTTGTTCGATCCGTCTCAAGCAGAACATGCCATGGTCCGTGACAGCGATTCGGATCGCGATCGTCCTCAAAACGTTGCTCCCGTGGAAAAGGCGGAACCAGTGACGCTCAACAGTGCGCAGGGAACATAGGAGGATTTTCGATTGCCGCTTTTTGATGGAATCGCAGTTTCAATCAAAAAACAAAAATCGAAAACAGGGATGTGAGGTGCAAGGATGCGCGAGTTTCATCATTCAATTCATGCCGCTGGGGCACTGTTCGCGTTGCTGTCGAGCAGCTTGCTGATTTGTGGAACGCTCCACGCTCAGCCTGAGCCGGCCGTGAACGTCAACGAAGTCGCCGTACCGATCACGGCGAGCCGAACGCAAATCGAGATGACTGAGAAGTTCTCGAAGGTCTTCGAGACCAAGAACCGCCTCGTCCGCATTCAAGGCTACGATCCGTCGCTTCTGAATGTCACCGCTTTGCCTCCCAGCCTCAATCGCTTCAGCGTCACTGGGCTGCTGCAGGGCGTGACCAACATACTCGTTACTGACGAAACCGGCGCGAATTTCACCATCGAGGTCTTCGTTAAAGGGGACGCCCGCAACTTGCAGACGATGATTGATCGCTTGTTTCCAAATTGCTCGGTTGAAGTGTTCAAGGTGCAAGATGACGCCGTCGCCTTGCGTGGCTGGGTTACAAATCCCGAACACATCACGCAGATCACGGAAATCGCGGAGCAGTTCTACGCCACAGTGCTGAACCAGATGAAAGTTGGCGGTGTTCAGCAAGTGCTGCTCAAGGTCAAAGTCATGGAGGCCCAACGGTCGCTGATCCGCGAACTGGGCATGAACTTCACCTATCTGTCGCGCGGCGGATACGTCAACAGCGCCCCTGGTGGGTTAAACACTCTGGGATCGGTCACCTACAGCCCCGTGAGGTTCACGAGCACCAACAGTCCGGGCCTCACCGGGTCGTTTGGAGTCGTTGGCAACAATAGCATCTTCAACAGTTACATTTCGGCTCTTCACGACGAGGCATTGCTGAAAATCTTGGCTGAGCCGGAGATGGTTGCGACCAACGGACGACCGGCGACGATGCTCTCTGGCGGCGAATTTCCGATCATCGTCCCGCAGGGTCTTGGAACGCAGAGTATCCAATGGCGAGAATTCGGAGTCCGCTTGGAAGCGGTTCCCTTCGTGTTGGGCGGCGGAGCATTGCGGCTGGATTTGCAACCCGAAGTCAGCGAACGGGATTTCTCAAACTCCGTGACAATTGGTTCGACGACCGTTCCCGGTTTGACTGTTCGCCGAGTCAACACGCAAGTCGAAATGAAATTCGGACAGACACTGATGCTGGCGGGCCTTATTTCCAAGCGGCAGACGGCGACGACGCACAAGGTTCCGTTTCTCGGTGAGTTGCCGTATCTCGGAGCCGCGTTCAGTCGCAAACGCAATGAGGATTCCGAAACCGAAGTGGTCATCACGGTCACGCCCGAATTGGTCTCGGCGTTGGATGACGGTCAAGTTCCCGCTGGCGGTCCGGGGCAATTCACGGACACACCGACCGATCGCGAACTGATGGGCTACGGTCTGATTGAGATTCCCAAGTACGGGGAACGCTGCGAGAACTGCCCTCCCGGCCAAGCGGGACCGCTCATCGTGCCCGGCCTGAAGCAGCCGCTCGAACACTCGTCGAATCCCACGGTTCCAGCCGCTGAGCCCGCAGATCGTAAGGAATTGCTTGCTCCGCCGGTTCCAAACGACGTGGAAACAACGGAAGCCGCTCGTCGTTTTGCGGCTCAAATGGCCGCCAAGCAAAAAAGCAATTCGAGTGTGCGGCAAGTCGGCCACGACGAAACCAATCCCAAGCCGCGTGCTCGCGCCGCGACTCACGCTCCGGCTCCGCAGACCGCCAATCGCACTGCGGAAACCACACCCAGCCGCTTCACAAACTCGGCTGCCCCGAGCAGTCGCAACAGCGTTCCCAATGGAAACGAGACGAACAACTCGAAGACCAACGCGACTTCAAGCCGCAGTAAAAAACCAGGGCTCATTGAGCCGCCCGCACGATGAGCTTGGATGACTGACATTTCAAATTTGAGATTGGAAAACTTTTCTCGATCACAAGTGACCTGCCGCCATGAATGTTGTCCGACTCGCTCTGGTTGACCCAAAGGATTCCAGCCGCGCGTCTCTCAAGAATCTGCTGCTGGGCATTGATGCCGTCTGGCTGGAAGCGGAATGCTCCAGCTACGACCACTTCTTTGATGTCGTTACGCAAACTCAGCCGGACATCGCGTTGATCGCGATCGACTCGGACTCGATCAAAGCCCTGGACCTGGTCGCGCAGGTTTCTGCGAACCTGCCGAACTGTGCCGTGCTGGTCATCAGCGGCTCGCAAGAAGGGGGCCTGATCCTACGAGCCATGCGCAACGGCGCACGCGAGTTCCTGAGTCAGCCGTTGCAGTTCGACGATTTCTTAGCCGCGTTGGACCGCATCGCGCACACGCAGAACAGCCGCACTGACGACGGCAGCCGCCCGAAAGCCTCGCAGATCATCACCGTCGCCGGAGTCTGCGGCGGCGTCGGTTGCACGGCGATCGCGGTCAATCTCGCGTGCATCCTGGCTCAAAATTCGAACAATAACGTCGCGATCATCGACCTCGATTTGGCGTTGGGCGACGCCGACGTCTGGCTGGACATCATCCCTGACTACACGATCCAGGATGTCGCCGACAACATCAGCCGTCTGGACTACTCACTCTTGAAACGCTCGCTGACCAAGCACTCTCGTGGCGTGTATTTATTGCCTCGGCCCATACAGATGGATGAGCGTCCGGCCATCTCTCCGGACGAACTGCGCCGAGTTCTCCAGTTGTTGAAGTCCACTTTCACGCATTTGATTCTGGACGTCAGCAAAAGCTTCAGCGCGTTGGATCTTGCGGCGATGGAAGCTTCGGACAGCGTGTTGCTCGTCACGCAGATCGATCTGCCTTGTCTGCGAAACGTGGTGCGGCTGATGCAGTTCTTCGACCAGCGGCCGGGGTTGACCGAAAAAATGAAGGTCATTGTCAACCGCATCAGACTTCAGGACGCAAGCATCAGCCTCAACAAGGCTCTCGAAACGATCGGACGTGAGATCTATTTTCAACTGCCCGACGACGACGTCTCGATGGTCGAGTCGCGCAACAACGGAATTCCGCTGTTGCTGCACGCTCCCAAATCGCGCATCACCAAGGCGATCGAACAGCTCGCTCAACAGCTCGATCCAAAATCGGAAGAAGCCGACAAGAGGCTCGGCGAATCTGCGAACGCCCAAAAAGGCTTGTTCAGCTTCTTGTCGAGCGCGACGCGTTAGTCCATCTCGAACGTGCCGGCCAGCGATTGGAGGTCGCGAGGACTCGCCGCGACACCGGCGGTTGCCATGTAAATGGGGGGAAGAGAGTTGCCGTTGGCACCTTTCCCAATCTCATCGGATTGGCAAACCGCTCAGTCGTGCCTAATTCGCCAGTGACTCAATCCGCGCGTCCGTGAAGTCGCCGATCAGACCGCTCTCCCAACCATGCGCCGTGAACACTCCCAAGCGATCCGCATAGGTGATGGTAAAGCTGCCCAAGCCTTGAATGAAATGGAACCGTCCTTGAACAGTGTGCGCAGCTGATCGAAAGCCGTTTGCACATTGGCCGACGCGGTGGCTCGGCCGACTGCTGTCGTCAGCGTGGCCGCATCTTTGATCTGCAAATCCGCCAGCCGATCATCGAGCAACGTCCGCGTCGCGGTCGTCAACTTGAATGGATCAGGGGCGAGACACGCGTCATCCACGGTCTGAGTGAGTTCCGTCAATTCAATCTACTCCAACGATGTCTGATTGGGCATGAGAGGCTCTTTCCGAAGGAGTGAAGAGAGCACTGAAAAGATGCGACAACTTAAAAAGGCAACACCTGAGCTCAATCTGTGAAGCTGAATGAATCAGCGACTCAACTTTAGCCGGCGGCCATCAAGCGTTTTGACAATGACACTTGGCTTGTCGAGCTTGCTGACGACCGCGTGAAACTCGGCAGGTGTGTGGATCGGTTGCTGCTCGACGTGGGTGATGAAGTCCCCTTCTTGGAGGTTGCCGTCCGCCGCGCTCGATTGCGGAGCGACCGAAGTCACGACGACGGCGGACGGATAGCGCTGCTCAGGCCAGTTCATGTATTTGGCTCGCGAAGTGGGATAATCGACTCGCAGACCTCGCCAGTCGGGATGACGTTGTTCGGTGGCGATGAGTGCCTCCTCGTCAGAGAGGGGCCACTTGCCGAGTTCGGCTTGGACTCGCAGTTCGCGACGTTCGGCGGCGCGCCAGACCGTCAGCTCGGCGAAGACGCCGGGACCGAGCAGTCCGACCTCGCGCAGCAAATCGAGCTTCCCGAAGATTGGCTTCCGGTTCACTGCGAGAATGATGTCGTCTCGGCGAAGTCCCGCGAGCGCTGCCGGTGAATCGGTAAAGACCATCAGCACGCGCGCGGCGGTCGGCTGTTTGATTCGCGGCGACAGATCGCGCAGTGCCGCGAGCAGCACGTCGTCCGGTTGTAGGCCGAGGAAGCCGTATTCGACTTCCAGTCCTTTCGACAGTGACTCGACGACTCGCCGCAGGTTCGCGTCGATGGGGATCGCGAAGCCGACCGACTTCTCGTAGCCCTCGATCGCAGCCAGCGAGGTCGTCAGGCCGATCAGTTCGCCGCGCAGGTTCAAGAGAGCTCCGCCGCTGCCGCCGAGGTTCAGTCGCGTGTCGATGTGCAGCAGAGTGCCGAGATGATGGATCGACGTGTCGCGCCGTGTCGGCGGGACGTTGGATTTGTCGGCCTCCACCGGAGCCGGGAACCGCGAGATGTTGCTGATGATTCCCCAGCTCGCGCTGGCCGAGCCGTCGCGCGCGATCGCGTAGGGATTGCCCAGCGAGATGACGAATTGCCCTTTTCGCGGTGCGGACGGCTCGACGAGTTTCAGTGGCTTCAAGTCCTCGCGGTTCAACTTGGTGCCGGTCAGATCGAGCCGCAGCACGGCCAAATCGGAACGCGGGTCGGCGGCAAGAATCTTGGCGCCGCAGATTTGTCGGCCTGGCAAACGGACTCGCAACTGGCGATCCGCCGGTGCCTCCTTGCCGACGACCGGCCCGCCGCGCACGAGGTGATACATCGTCAGGACCAACCGCTCGTCGGTCGGTTCGTCGGCGTTGCCGGCGGTGATGAGCACTCCGCTGCCGAACTCGTTGGGCAGGAATTCGGGGCTGTGCTCGTCGGCCGCACGCGGCTGAATCTCCAAGCCGAATCCATCGACTCGCAGTGCGGCGGCCTCACGTTTCAAAATTCCCAGTGCAACAACCGACGACTCGACTGAGCCGATCACTTTGACGAGTTGCTCTTCGACCGAGGCCAGTACCGTGGCTGAGTCAGCAGCGACTGGCGGTTGTGCCACTCCAGCGGCAGTCCATGAACACAGGAGGAGAATTCCTGTTCCCAAGCGAAATGTTTGCATGGCACGAGCCTCAGTCAGTGAGTAGCGGGCAACCCCATCGCGTCTTAAGGTTGGCGGAGATAGCCTACAATGCAAGCGTCGGTATTTTCGCGACCGGTGTTTTTCACGGACCTGCGATCGTTGGTGAACCTGTCATGCGTGTGCTTGTCGTCGAAGATGAACCGGATCTGCGGCGAGTCGTGGCGACGACATTGCGTGAGGATGGCTATGCCGTGGACACTGCCGCGGACGGTGAGGACGGGCTGTTCAAGGCCAAGGCGTGGGAGTACGACGCAATTGTCCTGGACGTGAATCTGCCCAAGCTCGATGGATGGTCGCTGCTGCAGCGAGTGCGGACCGTCAAAAAGACTCCGGTGCTGATGCTGACGGCTCGCGACACGGTGGCAGATCGGGTGCGCGGCTTGAACAGCGGTGCCGACGACTACCTTGTGAAGCCCTTCTCGTTGGTGGAATTGCAGGCGCGCCTGCGGGCCTTGATCCGACGATCCGCCGGACAGGCCGTGGCCGTGATCGAGATTGGTGACGTCTGCATCGACACAGTGGCGAAGACGGTGACTCGCAACGAAGATCTCGTGGCGCTCACGCCGACAGAATATGCTTTGGTCGAATTGCTGGCGATGCACCGTCAGAAGCTGGTCTCGCGGACGACGATCTACGACCATCTGTTTGACGAGGAAGACGACAGCCTTTCCAACCTGGTGGATGTGCATGTGTCAAACATCCGCAAGAAACTGGGACGGGATTTCATTTCCACTCGCCGCGGGCAAGGGTACATAATCCAAGGCTGAGTCAGCGGAATTGTCGCAGATGAGAGCATCATGATTCGGTCATTGCGATGGCGATTGCAGGCGTGGCACGCCGTAGTGCTGACGACCGTGTTGTCGATCTTCGGTGTGGTTGTGTACCACCTGCAGTGGCAAACTCGGCTGCATCAGATTGATGCGGAATTGAATCGGACGGCCGAGGTGCTCACGTCACGATTGCGGCGGTTGTTTCCCAAAGGTCAGGTGCGCAATTGGCGGCCACCGATGGAACAGCCCGAAGTTCTTGCACGCGAGTGGTTGCAGAGTCTGACTTCGTCTGGTCCCTCGAATTCCGAGATGGAACCAACGCGGCAAAATCCGCCCACAACAGCGATCTCTTCGGACGAAATTGAACGTGGATTGAGCGAGGAGTTTCTGGAGCAACGATTCGGTCAATGGCCGTTTCCATCGGTAGAGCCCCGTGATGAAACGACGCCAAGTCTAGCCGATGAGCAGTGGCTGCCCGATGACCTTACGACCTTGTTCGAGGGAGATGAGGCACCGTTGTACTACATCGTTTGGGACCGCGACGGGGTAATTCTGAAAAGGTCAAACTTTGCTCCGCAGGTGCCATTCAAAAACTTGTACAAAGGCTGGAATTCGCTGCCCGTGCAAGAAGTTCAACCGCGGGGCGGGCTGCGTGAGGTGGTTCATTGCACGAGCTTTGGAAATCACGTTCTCGTGGGGCGTTCGATTCAAAGTGACTTGGCCTCGCAACACAGTGCGGGGTGGCTGTTGGCTGCGTGCGGATGGGCGGTGCTGACTCTGGGAGTCGTCGGCGGCGGGTGGCTCTCTGGTCGCACTCTGCGTCCGATCGCAGCGATGACTGCCACTGCGAAGAACATTTCGGGAGAGAACCTCTCGCAACGGCTCGACTTGGCGGAGACCGATAGCGAACTGGGGCAACTGGCACTCGTGTTGAACCAGACGTTTGATCGGCTGCAGGCGGCGTTTGAGCATCAATTGCGATTCACGGCGGATGCGTCTCACGAGTTGCGCACACCGCTGGCGGTGATCGTGTCTCAGACGGAACTCACCCTCGCGAAGCCGCGTTCGAATGACGAATACCGCCTGGCATTGGAGACCTGTCAACGAGCCGGTCGCCGCATGCGGGCGCTGATTGATTCGTTGCTCTTGCTCGCGCGGTTCGATGCCGGGCAACCCGACTTGCACCGTGCCACGTTGGACTTGGCCGAAGTCGCCAACGAATCGGTGGAGTTGCTGCGTCCTCTCGCCGACGAGAAGCAAATCACGCTCCGCAGCGAAGTGTCACCTCTGCCAGTTGTTGGTGATCGAGATCGACTGGGCCAAGTCGTGACCAACTTGTTGGCGAACGCGATCCGCTACAACCAAGAGGGTGGCCGCGTGGATGTGCGAGTCGAGCGGGTCAACGGACACGCGATTGTGTCGGTTTCAGACAACGGCATTGGCATCCCGGCGGAGGAATTGCCGCACATTTTCGAGCGGTTTTACCGGGTGGACAAAGCACGCACGCGAGCCGAGGGTGGAACGGGATTGGGTCTGGCGATCTGCCAATCGGTCGTGGAGTCGCATGGTGGTCAGATTACCGCTCGCAGCGAACCGCAACACGGAACCACACTGGAAGTGCGGCTGCCGTTTTTAGCGGTGTCCGATGAAGATTCGCAAAATCCGTGATACCTTGCGGCGGGTTCGGGTTTTCATTCGTGACTGGAATGTGATCCGGTCGCTCGCATCGCCTCAGCCACCGCTGGCTGGGTCTGAGTTCTGAAATGCGATGGAATCCAATTTGGTTAGCTCTTGAAGGAGAATCTCTCATGTTGCGTCGATATCGATGGGTCGCAGTGGTGGCCATTCTGATGAGTGCCTCGGTGGCGTTTGCTCAACAACGTCCCGGTGGCTTTGGTGGTCCCGGCGGAGGCGGGAATTCTCCGTTCACTCTGGTTGCGAACGAAGCGGTCCAGAAGGAGTTGAATCTGAGCGACGAGCAGGTCGGCGACGTCAAGACGCTGGGGGACAAAGTCCGCGAAGAAATGCGGTCGGCATTCACTGGCGGCTTCGGTGGACAGGATCAATCCGACGAAGAGCGTGCCAAAGCTCGCGAAAAAATGACGGAGTCGATTAAAAAGGTGAATGACAAGTTCCAGCCGAAACTCGACGAGATTCTCGATGCTCCACAGCGCGATCGTCTGAAGCAGATTCAGCTTCAGGCCTCTGGTGTTCAAGCCTACCAAAACGCCGATGTCGTGGCGGCCTTGAAGATCACCAAGGATCAGCAAGCCAAACTTGCCACGATCACCAAGAATTTCGAAGGCAAACAACGTGAACTATTCCCACGCGGAGGCCAAGGTGGTGGTGGTGGCGAACGCCCAAATATCGAAGAGATCATCAAGAAGATGACGGAATTGAATGCGACTTGTGACAAGCAACTGGGCGAGGTGCTGACTGCCGATCAGAAGGCTGAATTGGAGAAGCTCAAGGGCAAGGCCTTCGACGTTGCTCTTCTGCGTCCAAGCTTTGGCGGCGGCCGAGGTGGTCCGGGCCAAGGTGGTGCTAATCCGGGCGGTCGTCCGCAACGCCGTCCGCAAGACGGTGATAAAAAGGCGGGCGACAAGAAGGCTGATGAGAAAAAGTCGGACAAGTAAACTCACTTGCCGGAACGAAGGACGGGCACTCGTGCCCGTCCTTCTCTGGTTTAGGTCCGGCGACAGCGCCCGTCCGATCGGTTCTTTCTCGTCGGTGCGTCCTCGTGTGAATTTTTGCGCCGATGTTCTTGTCGAGTGGCGGGCCTACGCCACAATTCTCAGAGGTCTCGCGTGACACAACACTTCAGCAAATCCGGGATGCTTTTGGTATTCGCCTTCGTCGTATTTGGAGGCGGTCCTGCAGGAGAAGCCGCCGATTGGTCGCGGTTCCGCGGACCGAATGGTTCGGCAGTCAGCGACGCTCGCGGGGTTCCGACGGACTGGAGTGACTCGACGAACTTGGCTTGGAAAACAGCGTTGCCGGGACCGGGAAGTTCCAGCCCGATCATCGTCGGTGATCGAGTCTTCGTGACTTGCTACTCCGGCTACGGCACTGATCGCCGCGCGGCGGGTGACGTTAAAAAACTGCAACGACACCTGATCTGCGTGTCGTTGAAGGATGGCAAGATTCTGTGGAACAAAGCGGTCGCTTCGAAGCAGTCCGAAGATCGGTTCGACGGATTTATCCAGGATCATGGCTACGCGACGAGCACTCCGGCATCGGATGGAGAACAGGTCTTTGTCTTCTTCGGCAAGTCGGGCGTGCTGGCGTTTGACCTCGACGGGAAAGAACTGTGGCAGACGCCGGTCGGGACTGGCTCGGCGATGAATGGTTGGGGTTCGGGCAGCAGCCCAATCCTGTATCGCGACACAGTCATCGTGAACGCGGCCGCCGAGAGCAAGTCGCTTATCGCGCTGGATAAGAAGACTGGCAAGGAAGTGTGGCGATCGGATGCGGACAACGTCCACGGTTCGTGGGCGACGCCGGTGCTGGTTGATGTTCCCGGCGGCAAGACGGAGTTGGTTCTGAACGCTCCGTTCGAGATGTGGGGCATGGATCCCAACAATGGGGATTTCCTGTGGTTCGCCGAGGGCGTTCAGGACAACACGATTTGCGGCAGCCTCGTGGCCCGCGACGGCATCGTGTACGCCATCGGTGGCCGTTCTGGCAGTGCGGTCGCGGTCAAAGCCGGCGGCCGAGACGACGTCTCCAAGTCACACGTCGTCTGGAAAAAGTCGCTCAGCAGCTATGTGCCGTCGCCCGTGCTGGCGGGGGACCGCATCCTCAGCGTCAACGAACGCGGCATTGTCGGTTGCCTCGACGCAAAGACCGGCGAGTCGCTCTTCACACAGCGCCTGAGCAACGCAGGCGGAGTATATGCCTCGCCGATCGTCATCGGCGGCAAGGCGTATCTGGTGACTCGCCAGAACGGCACATTCGTGATGGACATGGGCGGCAAGGGTGAGGTGCTCTCGCAAAACAAACTCGAAGACGAGACGGACTTCAACGCCAGTCCCGCAGTAGCCGACGGCAAGTTGTTGCTGCGGTCCAACCGCAGCCTCTACTGCATCGCGACCAAGTCGAATTGATGAGGCGCTGCATTCAGGTCGGGCGAGACCTCTTCGGAACAGTCAGGAATTAAGATTTGTTGAGCCGGGTTCGCTTGGACTGGTCACCATTCGGCTGATTCAACAATCTCATTTCCAGGCACTCTGGATGAGCCAAACTCCGAGCGTGCGAAAGGATTTCATGCCCATCCCGGGATCGCGAGTCGGAGAACTTGCGGCGAAATTCGACGTCGTGCTCCGCGTCACTCCAGTCGACGAGCCAAAGTCAAACTGAACACGGATGGGTGGCGCGGTCCGATTGATTTGTCAATTGGGTCTCTGCGGATTCGAACTTCATCGTCGTTACGGCAAAGAATCGGTGCGATGATCCCACGAAGCGAACTCTTTGAAGCCTCCGCCACGTACTGGCTGATCGTGTTTGCGATCAGTTCGTTCGCGGTCGCGGGCTATTTCTGGAGGTTGGCTTTTGGCACACCTGACGGCTGAGGGCGCTGGCAGCGAGTCACGTCACTTGCCGCCGCCCTAGACCTGTGTTTGACGGCAGTGGACGGTCTCAACTTCACACAGCGGGAGCTCGACGCAAACTTTCGCATGTTCGGCACGGTGGCCGTGATCGCAGTGACTGCCGGTCTGACTTGGCTGCATCTCAGCCATTCGAAGACGCCACGTTCTCTTTTTCGGAGTTGTCTCTCGGGCTGGTTGATCCTAATTTCGTCCGTGAGTCTCGCAGGCTGGTCGTATCACCGTTTTCAGGAGCGGCTGTATACACCGGCGAAAAAACCAACGCTGCTCTTGAGCACTCCAGGGAACATGAAAGTGGTCCACGAATTTGTGGCGATGACGGATCGAGATCGCCCCATTCATGTGTATCGGATGGCGGAAGTTGGATCCGAACCTCTCGACGCGGATGATGCTGTCATTGTGGATTTCATGGAATCGACGATCCAACGTGGTCCCGCCGATCCTGCGGCCAATTGCCACGGCTGGGTGTTCTTGGATTCGCAATACTTGATTTCGGGAGAGGCCGTCCAGCAGATCCTGGACGACAACGACTATGAACTCTCTGACGAGTCGAAGGCCGGCGACGTCATCGTGTATCGGTCTGACAATCGTAAGATCGTTCACACGGGCTTGGTTCGTGGAGTGCTCAATGATGGCACGATCATTATCGAGAGCAAATGGGGCATCGAGGGCGTTTTCCTGCACGACCCGGAAGGGACGCCGTACTCCACGCAGTTCGAGTACTATCGGTCGCCGCGCCCAGACAACCGTATGAAGATCGTCCCTGTCGACGAACTGTCGATGGACGAATGAGTCGCGTAGTTGACGCCAATGTACCTCGCCTGCGAGCGGAGAATCCGTAAGTCCGTTAAGATTCCGCCGCCGTTGAGATCGTGGTTTGCTGATCCGGCATGGCGACCCTCTCCACCACCAATTCCGATAGTCCGCCGTCTGAAAGGCGACACAAGCATGTTTCAAGTCTCGCAACACATCGACTTCTGCTACGGACACCGGCTGCTGAATTACGCGGGCAAGTGTCGCAATCTGCACGGCCACAATGGCCGAGCGGTCATCGTTCTCGCCAGCGATCACTTGGATTCGCGCGGGATGCTGGTGGATTTTTCGGACATCAAAAAAGTCGTGCGGACGTGGATCGACGAGCAGCTCGATCACCGCATGATCCTGCACGAGAACGACCCGGCGCTGCCGTCCCTGCAACAGCTCGGCGAGCCACTGTTCATCCTGCCGGTGAATCCGACGGCCGAAAACATCGCCAAAACGATCTTCGAGTTCACGCGTTCGCAGGGATTTCCTGTGATCGAGGTCTCGCTCTGGGAAACGCCGAACGCTTTTGCGACGTACCGCGGCTAACCGCGTCGTGGCGGCAAAGTTTTTTGACCATTCGCCTCAAGGTTTTCGCTCGGCCGTCGAATCACGACCGTTGAGGCCATTTGGGCCTGCAAAAACTCTTTAACCCCGGTGAATCGGAGACACGGCGATGATCAAGCAAGCGGTTTACGGTGTGGCGGCGCTCGGAGCTTTGGCGTCGTTTGTGTTTGGACGGGATGTCTGGAGCTACGCTCGGACCTGGGGCAACTCGGTTCGGCAGACGGTCAAGAAGGAAGTTCCGGTGGAATTCGAGGTGACTCGCGCCCGCGAACTGGTCGAGAACATCGTCCCGGATATCCGCAACGTCATGCACGTGATCGCCGAGCAGGAAGTCGATGTCGAACAATTCACCGTCGAACTGGCTCGCAAGCGGACGGAACTCGCCTCACAGAAGGACGCCATTCATGCCCGCACGGCAGACCTGAAGTCGGGACAGTCCAGCTTCGTTTACGTCAGCCAAACTTACTCGGCCGAGCAGGTTCGCAACGATCTTGCCAAGCGGTTTGATCGGTTCAAGATGGCCGAAGAAACGCTCAAGCGAGAGCAACAAGTTCTCGACGCTCGGCAGAAGGCACTCACGGCCAATCGAGAGAAACTCGACAACCTGCTGGCCGCTAAGACCGATTTGGAGCTGCAACTCGAACAGCTCGAAGCCCGGCTGAAGGCGGTTCAAGCGGTTGAAACCGTCAGCACGGTCAGTATTGACGACAGCGAACTGACTCGAGCCAAGAAGCTGATCCGTGAACTCAACAAGCAGATCGATGTGCGTGAAAAGGTCATGGCCAGCGACGGCAAGCTCACCGATTTGATCCCAGTTGAAGCGAAGCACACCGCTTCGAAAGACCTGGAATCTCAAATCGAGGCGTATTTCACTCCGAAGGCCCAAACGTCCGACGCGAAAGCCGAGATGAAGATCGTGAATCTCGAAACGTTGAAGCCGTAGTTGCGTGATTCACTGTGAAATTAACCCGAAGCCTCAGCGAGGGCGAACGCCCCAAAACGCTTTCCGTTCGCAGTCACCTGGAGCGTTCGCCCTCGCTGACGCTTCGGGTTAGTGATGCAATCATCATGCTCAGCTTTCTCCGTCATCCACCGATCGTCAGTCGCTCCGCGACGCAAAGAGCGGTGTCCTCGATCTGGATCGACGGAGTTGGCTGTTTTTGGCTGAGTCTGAAGGACCGCGTGACGATTGGCGGACCGGGGACACCCTCCGCTAAACCGGACGAGCCGCGCGAGTCGGCAGACTTGGCGATCCTCTCCGACTTGAAACTGCGTCACGCGACGATCGTGCGGAACGGCGAGGGCTATCTGCTCGAAGCGCACGGCCCGGCGCGAGTCGCCGGACGTGAAGTGCTCGATCGAATGGCTCTCAATGACGGTGCGATCATCGAGCTTGGCCGGAGCGTTCGCTTGAAGTTTCGGCAGCCGTCGGCCCTTAGTTTGTCCGCGAGACTGGACTTCGTGAGCGATCACCGGCCAACACAATCGGTTGATGGAGTGGTTCTGCTGGCGGACACTTGCTTGCTCGGAGCGGGCAACGAGAACCACATCGTCTGTCACGATTGGCTCGGCCAAGTCTTGCTCGTGCGGCAGGGGGCGGAGTTGTGGTGCCGATCGCGGCAGGCATTGACCGTCAACGGCCATCGGCTCGGCAGCGGCCGGCGGCTGCAATCGGGCGACGTCGTGTCTGGTGAGGAATCGCGGTTCCGAATCGAAATCCCCAACTGATCGAGCCGTCCGGCTCGTTGAAATTGGCTGTTAAAATCATCTGGCGGCAAGCGTCCGAACTAACTGGCCGTCTTCGGTTTGGATGCTTCAGAGACGGTTTGCGCACGAACGGCGACTAAGATTTGCACGGCTGCGGCGAATTCCGTAGCAAGGTTTTCCCAACACGGCCGGCAACGGCTGGTCAAGCTGTGAGTTTGCAGTTCCGCGATCAAGCGACCTGATCTTCTCAAGATTTCGCTTGGCAGCAGAACTACGAACGAAGGCAAAGATGCCATGAAGTTCACGTTCGCTCCCGAATCGCGACCGCTGGACGGATTCACGATCAAGCGAGCCATCGCGCGCGGTGGCTTCGGCGAGGTCTACTACGCGCTGACCGACTCCGGAAAAGAAGTCGCGCTCAAGCTGTTGCAAGACAATCTGGAAGTCGAACTGCGCGGCGTGACGCAGTGCTTGAACCTCAAGCATCCGAATCTCGTGACACTCTTCGACATCAAACAGGACGGCGACGGCGATCACTGGATCGTGATGGAATTCGTCGGCGGCAAGACGCTCGACCGCGTCGTCCACGACCACGCAAACGGACTGCCGCTCGACGAAGTTCTGGCCTGGCTGGACGGTATCTCCGCCGGCATCGGCTTTCTGCACGACCGAGGCATCGTGCATCGCGACCTGAAGCCCGCGAACATCTTTCGCGAGAACGGCATCGTCAAGGTCGGTGATGTCGGCCTCTCGAAGTTCATCGCCCCCAGCCGCCGATCTGCGCACACGCAAAGCGTCGGCACCGTGTACTACATGGCTCCCGAAGTCGCGAAGGGACGCTACGGCCGCGAGGTCGATGTCTACTCGCTGGCGGTCATCCTGTACGAACTGCTGACCGGCAAAGTGCCGTTCGATGGCGAGACCACCGCCGAAATCCTGATGAAGCATTTGACCGAACGGCCGAATCTGGAGCCGATCTCGCCCCACCTGCGCCCCCTCTTTGAAGCGGCGCTCGAGAAAGACCCACAGCTCCGGACGAGCGATGTCCTGGAACTCGCCCGCCAGTTCCGAGCGGCCTCGACTCAACTGGGCACCAGTGACGACGTGAAGGCAGGCGCCAAGGTGCTCGGTGCAGAAGACAGTTCCGAATTCCACAAGCTTCACGCCGATCGTCTGCGGATCTGTTCGCAACTGAGAGACCTCCTCGATCACGCTCGTGAGCTAGAGACGACGGCCGATCGCGATCGTGGCTGGAACGAGAAGCAACCCCAGATCGAAGAGCTGGTGCGGCAAGCGAGAGAGATCAGGGCCAACGCTTTCAACCGTGACAGCCGGCTCTGGGACTATTCCACCGAGGGAACTTTTTCATCTCTGGCCGCCATCGCTGAAAAGTTCCGCAATGTGGCGAGTCCGCGGATCCCGGTTCTCGAACACGCGGACACTCAGCCGTACGAGAAAGCCGCGAACAAGCCAGCGCCGCAGCGTCCAAACCTGTTTCCAAACTCGTCTCAGCCGACAACAGGTTGGAACGCGTTTTGTCGCTCTTGCGGCGAACGGTTTCTCGACGGGCGGACGCTCGCTCACAAACATCCGCTGTTGGCTTGGCTGGCGGTCGGGGCATTTCTCATGTGGTTCGCACCGCGCCTTTCGGGGGCAGGATTCGCGCGAGTTGGCGGAACGACTCAGCTTGCCTGGCTGGCGTTCGGCGGCATCGCGGCATTCGAGATTTTTCGGCTTGTCGCACGCGGCGTCGATCGGGTCTTCGCTCCGGAATTGAAGGTCACTGGGGGTGCTCGCGGACCGCGTGCAAATGACGCTGGTTTCAGGAACACTTCAACGACAACGAACGCGGGATCGGTGTACGAAGGGCTGGATCGGCACGGGCCGGTTGGCAAACCGGTCTACCGCGTTGTGAATCCCAACAGCGTGCGTGAAATTTCGTGGCGGCGGCGCATCACCGAATTGAGCGGCTCGCTGGCGACCGCCGGACTGGCCACGGCGCTCGTTACGGCGGTCCTGGCCTACGTCACGCAGTTCTTCGGATCGACCGCGCTCGTTGGTCAGTTTGCGGTGGGGACGTTGATTGGTTCATGGGGCTTGTTGATTGTCAGCAAACTGCGCGAAGGACTGCCTCGCGAACGATACATCGACCGCATGCTCCTGGCGGGAGTCGGCGTGCTGGTCGGAGTCGCCCTGTTTGAGCTGGATGGCTGGCTGTTGATCGACTTGCCCACGGACGGCTGGTCGCAGAAACAAAGCCTGCTCGCAATGACCAGCACGTCGTTGTCAACCAACCCTCAACACATCTTGGCGGAAAGCTACGTCGCCTTCTTTGCGACGCTGTTCTTCTTCCGCCGCTGGTGGTGGCACACCGATTCGTTCCGCCCGCATCGCTTCCGAGTCCTCTCCGTCTGCCTGACGGCGATCGTCGGGGCACTGGCCGCTCGTGCCTGGGGGTTCCCGGTTTTGTGGGGCACGGTCTGGGCGGCGAGCCTATCGAGTGTTGTGCAACTTGCAGCCGTGTGGGCGCCGCGTGAGCAACGTCGGTGAGGGAATTTTGATCTCAGATTTCAAATTTCAGAAGGCTATGACATGAATCCCGCACCCGACATCGCTCCGACGAGCATGAAACTTTTACTAATGCTGTCCGTCGCAATCGGCTGCATCGTCATTATGACGATCGCGATTTCAGGACGACGGCTGCCGGAGATTTTTCGATCCATCGCGAAGCTGCTGGTCGTCGGAGTTTTTGTGCTCGTGATTGGCGGGTTCGTTTTTTGGGCTCGGGGCGTCCCCGTGCAGGCCGCCGCCCAGTTAGAGATCCACCAACAGGCCGTGGAACGCCATTCGTCTGGGTCGATCGAGTCGTCGGCATTCGAAAGTCCGTTGTCTGCGGTCGCCGGTGAAGTGGAATCCACGAAGTCCGAAGTCGAACGCCCCGAATGGACTCGTCAGCCCGTGCGGATCGACGGCGGCCGGAAGCTGATCGTTGTGAGCAGCGGACGATTCGCGAGCGACAAGGAAGCAGAACTGCACGGTTTCCAACAAGCGGCAGCCGCCGCGGTGAAGGAGTATTCGGCGCTCGATCCGCGCGGCTCCGGTGCCGTGCAGCCGCAGCACGCCGACGTCGTCAAACAAACTGCGATCAAGCAGCGGTTCTTGGAGATCGCTCAGCACGATTTCGGAAAATTCCAAGCTCCTATGCATCAGCTTTGGCTACAGGTGGAGCTGACTTCCGAACTTGGCGAGCGATTGGCGAAGCCGTGGCGGCAAGCAGCGGTCGAGGCTCGCTTGCGAACACTGACCGGTTGGAGTGTGTGGGGTACGGCGGCCGCTGCGTTGGCCGCGTTCTCGCTGCGGCTGGACTCAGCGTGGAATGGCCGTCGCCGCGCGGTGGTCGCGGGAACGGCGATCGTGCTCACGCTGGGGAGCTTGGCATTCTTGGCCTAAGTGTGTGAACTGCGAGTCATCCAACCTGAGGAGGAATGATGACCGGCAAATCACACAGCTCCGCGCATTGGGACCAGCGATATCTCCGCGGCGACGCGCCATGGAATTCGGGCCTCGTCTCGCGTGAACTTCTCCGCGTTGTGGCGGAGGAACATGTCGCTCCGTGTCGCTCCGTCGAACTCGGCTGTGGTGCCGGGACGAACGTGGTGCATCTGGCTCAGCAAGGCTTCGATGTCTTGGGCACGGATTGCTCGGCGGTCGCGATCGAACGCGCTCGCACGTTGGCTGTCGAAGCGGGCGTGGTGGTGCAGTTGGCCGTCGCGGATTTGTGTCGAGCGTCGGATATTCGCGAAGAGATCGGAGATGTCGCGGCGAAGTTCGAACGGCAGTGCTCGTTCGTGTTTGATCGGGGCTGCTATCACTGTGCTCGACGCGTGAACTTGGCGGGATTCCTGGAAACAGTGGAATGGCTCGCCGCCCCGAATGCTCGACTGCTGCTGTTGTGCGGCAACGGGAATGATCCCGCTCAACAGGGGCCGCCAAAAGTGACCGAGGCGGAAATTCGCTCAGAGTGGGGCCCCCTCTTTGAGATCGAATGGATTCGAGAATTCCATTTCGAGGATCGAGGCGGAATTCCGGGACCCTTGGGCTGGGTGTGTTGGATGATTCGCCGCTTGACAGCGTGATCAGATACCGAAACGCTCGCGTCAAAAACTTGAACATTGCATTTCACTTGCTGAAGTCGCGGCCATCGTTTGTGCCGGTCGTATCAGCGGTGGGAGATTCCAGCGACCGCCGTTTGGTTGGAATCACTTCTGCAAACCGAACCAGGAAGGCACTCGGTATTTCTCACGGCCAATGCGATTTTCTCGCACGAAATCAAAGATTGGATGACTCAGGATTAACCTGAGTTGCAAAAGACTTGGAAAGAGAACTCCTGCCGAGCGGCCTCCTGCTGCTGTGTGTGCGAGGGGTCAAGAGGAATCTCAACAAATGGTATCCCGGTTGCTTGATGAGATCGGCAATCTCGCAGTAATTGGAAGAAGTCCAGTCACCGAGAGGCACCCAGGTGATCAGTCCGATCGTCACAGGTGGACTTGGTTGGACTTGGTCAAGGATTGGAGCGTGCCCATGCCATGGGAAGAGTTAAAACCGAAGATCGACGAAGTCGAATGTCATGACCCTCAGCCACCAAAGTGGCTCGGTGAACTGGCCACCCTGGCGAAACAAGCATTCCACTCACAGAGTCAATTAGCGCCGGTCGGCTGTCACTTTCATAGAAATGACGAGGCCGAGACGCCTCAATGGGAAGTGACGCTGTTCGTTTCGAGCACGGAAGTGTGTGGCGGAGCACGCGACGGACAATGCGTGTTCTCACGCTTCATGGTCGACCTGAGAGAACTGATGGCGGCCTTTGACGTCGTGGAGAGTTGCTACTGGCAAGCTCAAACGATGACCGATGACGATCAATTGGGACCGCATGTCGGAGTCGAGGGACGATTTCAAGGCCACTCGGTCTGGTTGCGAATCACCGCTCAACCACCAAGCAAATTTGAACCCGGCCGAGTGTACGATCAAGCCTCGAATGAGTTGCAGAACCGCTGGTAATCTAGACGTTACCAGGCAACTGAGACGTGAGTGTTGCGTAGAGTGGTTTCGCGTCAGTAAATCGTTCTATTGATTGACGCAAACCTGATGAGAAAAGGCCCGACTTCGGAGGGGAAGCCGGGCCTTTTTTGTTTGCCGCCCAGGCGACGACGAATCGTTATTTCTTCGGCAACTCACGCACGTAAATGTTCTTGAAGTACAGCGTATTGCCGTGGTTTTGCAATTCGATCGGGCCGGTCTCGTAGCACGGCTTGTCACGCTCCCAGTAGTTCTCCAGCGTGACGTTGTTGACGACCGTCTTGCCGTTGAGCGTGATCGTCACCTTGTCGCCGACCATGTGGATGAAGAACGAGTTCCACTGACCGATCGGGTTGTCGGCCTTCGCGTCCGGGAAGCGCGGGTTCTTGGCATTGTTCCACAAGCTGCCCGAACCCTTCTCGGCACCGTTTCCCAGTTGAGCCTCAGCGCTGGAATCCCAGATTTGAATCTGAGGCGTGCCGCGAACGTAGATGCCGCTGTCCCCTTTCGGCTCGATCTTCCAATCGCAGTAGAGTTCAAAATCGGCGTAGTCCTTGACCGAGCAGAGGCTTTGGCCCTTGCCGTCGAAGAGGAGCACTCCGTTCTCGGCGCGCCAGTGAGCCTTCGCGCTCTCGTCGGCTTTGATTTGCTCGGCCGCGATTTGTTCGGCGGTCATCGACTTCCGCGCTTTGATGTCCCTGACGAGTCCCTGCCAGCCGGTCAAATCCTTGCCGTTGAAGAGTGCGGTGAAACCTTCGGGCGGCGTGTTGTCCGGAGCCGCCTTCTTGCCGACGGGCTGAGCCTGCTGATCCGCAACGGCGACTTCTTTCGGCTCGACCTTCGTGCCAAACAAGAACACGTTGTCGAAGTTCCCGGTGTCGTCGAACGTGCCGACGCCGACTTGGCCCCAGGCGAACGTCGTGTCGGTCGCTTCCATGACCGGTTCGGTCATGTTGTCGAAGAAGACCTTGATCGAGCCGCTCTTCACGTCGCGCGTCAGCCGAGCGTGATGCCAGTCGTCGGTCCAATTCGTCCCGCTGCTGGTCTTGGTCGAGATCTTCTTTCGGTCGGCGTTGTTGACGATGAA
>CAMDRI010000025.1 GCA_945906725.1 Candidatus Kuenenia stuttgartensis
AATGCAACCTCCAGCGCCGGGCGGGATCGCCGGTCGTCGGAAGATTCTCGCGTTCCGAGTTCAAATCGTGCGCGCTCGTCATTCAACGTAATCCATTAACAAACAACATTTTCAAACGTCCGACCGAATCGTTAGCCGGACAGTTCTGAAGCTGTATCAGAAAACGGTGATTCGGTACGTCCTGAATGGCAAACGTCGCACGAAGGACGGCCAAGCGGTGACGAAGGCAACTCCGGGGGCCAGAGCCAAGCGCGAGAAGTCCAAGACTGGCGGGGAAGTTATCGAGGAGCGGACGGGAACGAGTGCGAGGTTTCTTTGGGAGATGACCGGGAGTTGGCCGAGTTGAAGATGTCTGAGCTCGTGAGGCAAGCGAGACGGGAAGCGGCCGGGGACATTGACCCGTTCGAGGATCATCGCAAGCGGCCGTTGGCGGAGCATGTCGAGGATTTCAGTTCGTTCTTGGAATCCAAAGGGAACACGTCGGAGCATGTTGCGTTGACGGTCAGTCGTGTCTTGTCGGCATTCGAGGGATGTCACTTCAAGACGCTGGCCGATTTGAAGGCCGGACGTGTCGCGGGTTGGTTGGCGGATCGTCGCAAGGGGAAGAAAAATGACGACGGGGAAGATATCGCTGGCTTGAGTGTCGCGAGCAGCAATCATCATTTGGTTGCCGTGAAATCGTTCGGCAATTGGCTCGTGAAAGATCGGCGTTGGCCGGAGAACCAGTTTGCTCACTTGTCGCGATTGAATGCGAAGGTGGATGTCCGCTGTGAGCGCCGAGCATTGTCGGCGGATGAATTGGGGCGCGTCGTCGCGGCTGCGGAGCGGAGTGCGGTGGTATTCCGTGGCTTGGAAGGTCAAACGCGGGCCATGCTCTATCGCATCGCGTCGATGACGGGACTACGAGCCAACGAACTGGCGAGCCTCACGGCAGAGTCGTTCGACCTGGACGCGGTCCAACCGTGTGTGACCCTCAAGGCCGCGTACTCGAAGCATCGCCGAGAAGATGTCTTGCCGTTGCGAGAGGATTTGGTGGCTCAGTTGCGAGCGTGGTTCGAGGAGCGTGAGCGTCGATCGGATGAGCCGAATGTCGTCCTGTCGATGGAGAGCGCGACTGAGGCGAAGCGCGAGCGTCTGTTTCCAGGGACATGGCCGGAGAAAGCGGCCAAGATGCTGCGCATCGAACTGAACGCGGCGAGAAAGGCTTGGATGGATGAAGCCAAAGTGAGTGCCGATGAGTTGAAGCGGCGGTCGAGGACGTCGTTTCTGTGTCCGGTTGATGATGCTGGCCGTGTCTGCGACTTTCATGGATTGCGGCATACCTTCATCAGCCATCTAGCGGCCGGTGGGGTTCATCCGAAAGTGGCTCAGAAACTCGCGCGGCATTCGACGATCGGGCTGACGATGGACCGCTACACGCATCTTGGGTTACTGGACATGGCGTCGGGGCTGGCGGCGTTGCCGTCGATTGTTGGCAAGGAGTCGGTTTCGTGTCAGGCGACGGGAACGCTGAATGACATCGGTGAGATTTGTGGTTGCACCAATGGTTGCACCGCTCCTGCCGAAAACAACTGTTCTCAACCCTTCCCAACGGTTGCGGACGTGGGCGACGCTCGCACAACCCGTTCAACGAACAAGCCTCGTTTTCCTGGGGAAAACGAGGCTTTATGCGAGGATTCGGACCCATCCGAATCAGTGAAGGTGGTGGGACTCGAACCCACGACCTACGGATTAAAAGTCCGTTGCTCTACCAACTGAGCTACACCTCCAGCGTCGGCCTTGAGACGGCCGACGGAAGGGGCGGAGTGTGGTGGTCGAGTCGGTCAGCGTCAAGCATTGGTTGTGACGTTGTGGTTGTGGTTGCCGACCAGGGATTGCGGGCTATTCTCTGGGCAATCTCGAGCTTGTGGATGCAATCATTCGGTTTCGGAGTCGGTCATGAAATTGTCGCTGTCAGTGCGGATCGCGGAGGCTCCGTGCAAGATAAAACTCAACGTGCCGTTTCGTGATTTGGTGCAGTTGGCGGCGGAGTTGGGTTACGGAGCAATCTGCATGCGAGCCAGCGCGGGAGGGATTGGGACTCCGCGCAGCGAACTCGAACGGATGCGGGGCGAGGTTGAACGAGCGGGGCTGTGCGTGTCGATGGTCACGGCGGACAGCGATGTGCCCCTGAACAACGAGCACGGGCCGGACAGTCTGAAAAACATTGGGCCGAGTCTTGATGTGGCGGCTGCGTTGGGATGCGATTTGATCCGCGTCTGTTTGAAGACAGAGGCGGACATCGAACACGCTCGGCGCGCGGCGGACGAAGCAGCGCAGCACGGGATTCGGCTGGCTCATCAGTGTCACACGACGACGTTGTTCGAGACGGTGGATCGTACGCTAGATGTCCTCGACCGAATCCGCCGGTCAAACTTCGGTCTGATTTACGAGCCGGCCAATCTGATGCTCTGTGGCGAGCCTTATGGCTTGGAATCTCTGCGGCGGCTCCAGCCATTTCTGATGAACGTCTACGTGCAGAATCATCGAGTCGATCCGGCCGGGCCGGTCGGGTTGGAAACGTGGTGTCTGGGCGTGCGTCGATTTCATCACATTCCGATTTGGGAACCGGGTGGGGTCGAATTTCCAGCGGTGATTGCTGCTCTCCGGCAGATCGACTACCACGGATTCGTCACGATCCACCAAGCCTACGCCGAGCTGATGGGGCCGCGTGATGCGGCGGTGCGGACCGCCGAATATTTGCGGAGCCTCGGCGGGATCGAATGACATCCGATAGATTTGGCATACTTGCCAATACTCTGTGGGAACCACGCTGATGCCGCAACGTGCCATTGTCTTGAGCTTGAATCAACTCAGCCGCCGTTGTTTGGGTTGTTACGGGCATGAATGGATCGAGACTCCGAATTTCGATCGGTTGGCATCGCGAGGCGTCGTGTTTGATCAGTGCTTCTCGTCTCCGGCTCCAGAGTTTGGACTTCGTGACGCAGCGAAGAGTCTGTGCGAACGATTGAGTGACGACGGAATCGTTGTTCAAAAGTTGCGTGAATCGCCTGCGGACGAGACGGACGAGTTCAGCGAGACGGCGTTTGACCAATTGATGACTGCGGCGGAGAAGGCATTGGTCGAATTGAGTTGTGACCGAACGAATTCTTGGTTGTTGTGGCTGGATTCGACCGGGGTCGGCTGGCCTGGTGTCGCGACATCGCAGTTCGTGGAGTTGTATTCCGATGAACTCGACGACGATGACGTACCGGAAGAATTGGCAGGGATTCGGGAAATCGAAGTCGCCTACGCCGCGATGCTGACTCAATTTGATCATTCGCTTGGCCGCTTGTTGGGCACGATCGACAGGCTGTTCGGAGATGCTTCGCCGCTGATCGTCGTCGTGGCCGCTCATGGCCAAGGGGTGTGCGAAGCCGAAATGTTGTCACCGTTCGCGGATCGCTCGGCCGAGTTGACCGCCGATGCGGGTTCTTTTCGTGATGAGCTTGTGCATGTCCCGTTGCTCATCGCGGGCGCATCGCGCGAGTTGCTGGGCAGTCGGCGTTCAGAGCTTGTCACTCCCGATGATCTGTTGCCGACGTTGAATGACTGGTTCGGCAAATCGGCGGGCACTGTTGCCCAGAGCGAGACAATCAGCCTGCTGCCGCTGCTGCGAAACGAGACTTGTTCGTGTCGATCGGAATTGTTCTTTCAAGACTCCGAAGGCCACGCGGCCGTGCGAACTGAGCAGTTTCTCCTCGTGCAACCTGACGCGGTCGCGCAGCTCACAATCGAGTTGTCCGCCGACGAAGCGACCGACTGGTTGTTTCTCAAGCCGGAAGACGTCTGGGAAGTCAACGACGTCGCCGACCAGAGTCCCGACAAAGTTGCGACACTGGGAGCGGCGCTGCGGAAATGGCTTCGTTCGCACTGAGGCTCTCCGCGAGTGGTGGTGCCTCAATCACCGAGCACTTCACGCACAGAGTCAGCGAGGATTTCGACGATTCGATCCAGTAGCTTGACAGGTGTGATGACGGGGGGCGCGAGGCAGAACACATCACCGCGCAGACGTGTGAACAAGCCTCGCCGCTGTGCCGCCAAGTGGACTTTTTGGCCGATGCCATCCGTTGCCGGAAAGTCGGCCTTCGTCGATTTGTCTTGCACGAGCTCGACACCGCACATCAGGCCCTTTCCGCGAACATCTCCAACGTGCCGATGCGACGCGAGCGCGGCTTGCAGGCGGTTCAACAAGTACGTTCCCTTCTCGGCCGCCTGAGACGGGAAATCTTCGCGCTCGATGATGTCCAATGTGCGGAGCGCAACCGCGCAGCCCACCGGATGAGCGCTGTAGGTGTAGGCGTGCATCCAGGTCATCTCGCCGGTGTCGAGCACTTGGGCGATCCGTTCGCTCATGCCGACACCGCCGAGCGGGAAGTAGCCGGACGTGATCGCCTTCGCGAATTGAATCAGGTCCGGCTGCACGCCCCAGTGTTGCAAGCCCCACATTGTTCCGGTGCGGCCGAAGCCGGTAATGACTTCGTCGGAGGCCAACAGCACGTCGTATTGATCGCAGATTTCGCGGATGCGTGGAAAGTAATCGTCCGGCGGCACGATCACTCCGCCGGCTCCTTGCACCGGCTCGGCGATGAACATTGAGACGGTTTCCGGCCCTTCGCGAAGGATTGCCTGTTCGAGTTCATTCGCGGCAGCGATGCCGGGACTGGCTCCCGGTGGTGCAATGTAACGGTACGGATACGGCGACGGAATATGCACGAAGCCAGGCACACGGGGCTCGAACATTGGCCAATAAGCGGTCAGCCCAGTCGCCGCTGTCGCTCCCAGCGTGTTGCCGTGATAACCAAATTGTCGCGCGATGACTTTCGTTTTCTCCGGCCGGCCGAGCATCCGCCAGTAGTAACGGGCGGTCTTGAAACAAGTGTCGCTTGACTCACCTCCGCCTGACGTAAAGAAGAATCGTCGGATCGACGGCGGTGCGATGCTGGCCAATCGCTCGGCCAACCGGATCGCCATCGGATTGGAACTCCCCGCGTAGCCGGAGCAGTACGCGAGCGTCTCCATCTGTTGTGCTGCGACTTCGGCAAGTTCTTTTCGGCCGTGACCAGCGACGACGTTCCACAAGCCCGACAACCCGTCGATGTATTCCTTGCCGTCCGCATCAATCAGGATCGCTCCCTCGCCTCGAACCCAGACATGCGCGGCAGCCACGTGCAGCTTGCGATTATGCAGCGGATGAATCAGATGCGCGAGATCCGTTTGCAGCATTTCAGATTTGGTGGGCATGGCGAGGCTCTCCGTGAATTCCATCTTCGGCCGCTGCCGAGGATAGTCGCGAGGCACTGCAAAATCACTTGACCGATCGAAGTTCCGGTTCGAGCCGCCGCAGGCCTTCTTCGATCGTGACGACCGACTCGAATCCAAAATCGTGGTGAGCCTTGTCGACGCGATACCAGTGCGAGCGGTTCAACTGCGAAGCGAGGAAACGAGTCATTCGAGGTTCCGACCTGATTCCGAAAAGCGAGTGAACTCCCTCCAAGACGGCACCGATTGTCGATGCCGCATCAGCAGAGATCGACTTCGCGACTGGCGGTAAGCCGGCCCGGTCGAGCAGAGTGTTGATCCAGTCCCAAAGGTTGACGGGCTCCGGTTCGTTGATGAAGTACGCTTGGCCGGCGACCGGCGACGTCAGACTCAAGGCATCGGCCGCTTGCAGATGCGCGCGCGCGGCGTTCTCGACATAGACCATCGAGACTAAATTTTTACCGCCGCCGACTCGCCGCAATTGGCCGCGCTTCGCCCGTTCGATCAATCGCGGAATGAGCTGCATGTCGCGCGGTCCCCAAATCAAATGCGGCCGCAACGCGCAAGTCGCGAGACCATCCTGGCCGTTGGCTGCGAGTACCGCTTGCTCGGCCAGGGCCTTGCTGTGCGGGTAGTGGCAGAGGAACCGCGTCGCATACGGCAGTGACTCGTCTGCGCCGAGGTGATCGTGGCCGTCGTAGACAACGCTCGGCGAACTCGTGAAGACTAATCGACCGACGCCGTGCCGTCGGCAACCGTCGATGACATGTTGCGTGCCGAGCGTGTTGATTCCGTGGAACAGCCTCCACGGTCCCCAGATGCCGGGCAGCGCCGCCGCGTGGAAGACGATATCCATTTTTTGGCACGCGGCCGAGACCGCCGGTTGATCTTGCAGATCGCCAGTGAGCGACTCGACTCCCAGCGATTCCAGCACCGGATATCGCTGCCGACTGAAGACTCGGACGCGATCGCCGCGCGCGACAAGTTGTTCGACGATGTACCGTCCGAGAAATCCGCCGCCACCCGTGACGAGTGCTCGCATGAAGTTTTGATGCCCGCAAAGTTTGACCAAACTGCGCGACCGGCAATCTTTGCTTGGGACTGTTCCCGCACGATTGCCGATCCAACGAGGTGACGCTTTGTAAGGCCAGCGGGCCGAGTTTTCAAAAGCGTGCCGCCTTTCAACGGCATTCGCCAAGGAAAGCCAGATGCCGATTCGCCAGTGGTGGGAGCGTGTCGTCACGACTTGGAAGCAGTTTCGCCCGTCGCGGCGCCGTCGATCGTCGGCACGTTTCTTCACCGAGACGTTCGAGCCGCGACGAATGTTGTCAGCTTTCGTCGTGAACAATCTCGCCGATTCGCATGACGCGCTGCTCGGTGACGGAATCGCTGCCGATGCCGACGGTTTCACGACGCTTCGAGCCGCTCTCGAAGAGGCCAACGCCAGCATTGGAGCCGAAACGATCACGTTGCCGGCCGGAGTTGTCGCTCTCTCGGCAGCGAATGGCCCACTCGCCGTGACCGAGAATGTCACGATCTTCGGCAACGGTGCGAGCACAATTGACGGCACTGCGCTCAACGAAGTCTTCGCCATTCACGGCGCGGCACGTCTGCAACTCGATCATGTTACGGTTTTCTCCTCGGATGTTTTGGCAGCCAGCCTGCGCCCGGCATTGCTGACCATGAACGCTCGCCAGGCGGATCTGGTGGTCGCGTTTTCGGCAACCCCGTCGGCGTCGTTTGCAGCCGATCTCAGAACATCAAACGGTTTGTCGCCACTCAACGGGATCACGGCTCCCGAAATCGTGTTTGAATCAACGCCGAACATGACCGCCCCCAAGATAGTGACATTCGACGAGTCCGCAGTGCCGACGCCGGAACAAGCGATCGACCAGATCATCAACGCGCTGTTCCGCAACGAGCCAGACTTCGTGCTGCCGGTCGGAGCCAGTCGGGAACCTGGACCGATCTCTGAAGATGCAGCGCGGCCGATGCCGAAATCTGACTCCGACAAGCAGTCCTTGCCAATGTCTCCGGCGACTGATCCGGAACCAACTTCAGAGTCCCCATCGTCGGACAAGGAATCCTCGTTCAAGAGTCTCGATGACGATGCAGAGGTGGGTGCGATCCTGCGTGGCTGGGCTGAAGAGGCCGGCTGGCAGGAATTCGATTTTCTGACTCGTGACGCGCGGACAATCACCGTGCAACCCCGTCTGACCAGCCGTCTGGCGGTTGCCGCTGGAGCGCTGGTCAGCGGAATCGTCACGAATTCCTGGTCGCGAGTGGATCGCGAATCCTGGCGCGATTCGCTGTCGCTGACCGCTTGGCGGACTCGCTTCGAGCAAGTGCGGCGGCGAGCTCGATAGCTTCGGTTGGGCTTCTGAGTGAGACGCGATAGCCTGCTCTGTGCCGGTCGTTGAGACTTGGCTTTTGCTCACACTTGCCGCGCACGATGGAGACTCCCATGACCAGCCGAGCTGCGACCGAATGGCGTTACGAAAAACTGACCTGGCCCGAAATCAACGAGGCGATCGAGATGCGAAAGGTCTGCATCATCCCCTGCGGAGCGGTCGAACAGCACGGCCCGCATCTGCCTCTGGACGTCGATCTGATGTGCCCCGGCGGAATCGCCCGCGGCGTGGGGGAGGCGATGCGCGACAAGGTGCTCGTGCTGCCGACGATCGCTTACGGCTACACCGGCCATGTGATGGACTTTCCCGGCACGATCAACACGCACTGGGAGACCTTCATCAAGCAAGTGCTTGACGTGACGAAGTCACTCGCGTACCACGGCTTCAAGAAGATCATCCTGCTCAATGGCCACGGCTCGAATATGCCGAACCTCGATCTGGCCGCTCGCCGCACGAACTTGGAGACCGATGGAGAATGTGTGCTCATCGCCTGGTGGAACCTGCTCACTGTCGACAAGACATTTCTGCCGAGTTGGCGCGAGAGCAAGTTTCCCGGGGGCTGCTCGCACGCCTGCGAATTGGAGACGTCGCTGTACCTGTACCTCGACGAAGATGGCGTCCGCAAAGACAAGATCAAAAGCGGCACGATCAAGATGAACGACGAGGACAACCCGTTCAACTGGGTGGACCTTTTCGGAGCAGGGTCCGGGGCATTAATCTCCTGGACGAGCAGCTACAACGATACGGGAGTGCTCGGTGATGCCGAGAAGGCGACGAAAGAAAAAGGGGAACGAGTTTTCCACGAGTCCGTCAAACAACTCGGCCGATTCATCGACTACTTCCGCGATCGCCCCATCGACGTACGCGGCCGACATCAATCTCGCAAGCCAAGCATGCCGCTACCCTGGGGGCAGTACGACGCGCTGCCGTAAGATTTCTTACCTTTCTGCGTGGCTAATGCGGTGAAGAATTGGTCCGCGCGAAGACGAAATGAGTCACCAAACAATGACCGATCGACGCTCATCAATTGCCAGTTGGACAATCGTCGCAGCATTGTGTTGCGTTTCGCACACGGCACGTCTCGCGGCCGATGACGCCAAACAGGGCAAGACGAAGGTTACGTTTGAAGAGCATGTGCTGCCGATTTTGAAGGCTCGCTGTGTGAAGTGTCATGCAGGTGCCGAGCCGGCTCAGGGGCTGAGACTGACGACTCGGCGCGAGATTCTGCGCGGCGGGAAATCGGGACCGGCGATGCGGATCGCGGCGGCAGAGTCGAGCTTGTTGTGGGAGAAGCTGGCGTCGAATGAAATGCCGAAGGGTGGGCCAGCCCTGTCGGCGGCTGAGAAGGGTGTCATTCGAACTTGGATCAATGATGGCGCGGCGTCAGCCGATGCGGCTGATGATGATGCGAACGATCTCAAGACATCGGACGGTGATCGGTCAAGCAATCATTGGGCGTTTCATCCGCCCGTTCGTCCGCAAGTGCCGCCGGTTCGCAACGTGAATCGAGTGCGCAATCCGATCGATTCTTTGGTTCTCGCCGCGTTGGAAGCCAAGGAATTGACACTGTCGGCAGATGCAAGTCGCGAGGTGCTGCTGCGACGTGCCTCGTTCGATTTGATCGGATTGCCGCCGTCACCGGACGAGGTGCGTGAGTTTCTTGCCGATCGGGATGAGTTCGCCTACGAGCGGATGATCGAGAGGCTGTTGGCGAGTCCGCATTACGGCGAGCGGTGGGGACGGCATTGGTTAGATGTCGCGGGCTATGCGGACTCCGCAGGTGTCCTTTCGGAAGACCGTCCGTTGCCGACTGCGTTTCGATTTCGGGACTACGTCATTCGCGCCTTCAACAGCGACAAGCCCTACGACCGCTTTTTGCAGGAACAGATCGCGGGGGACGAACTGACCGACTACTGGACCGCGTTTGAAACGCTCGACCGTTTGCCAGACGCGGTTGTCGAAGCAGTCACGGCGACCGGCTACTTGCGGTGTGCTCCGGATTCGAGCCGCCCCGATTTCTCGACGATCAAGAATGCCGATGCGCAATACTTCTACCCGACGATCAACGACACATTGCAGATCGTCGCGTCCTCGACGATGGGGTTGACGTTGCAGTGTGCTCGCTGCCACAGCCACAAGTTCGATCCGATTCCACAGGTCGAGTATTTCCGATTGCAGTCAATCTTCATGGCCGCGTTCCGGCCTAAGCAGTGGATTCCGCAGATGGAGCGACGCTTGCTCGTCGCAACGGCGGCGCAGAAGAAGTCCGCGGATGAGCACAACGGCAAGCTCGACGTGGAGATCGCGCGGCTGAAAAAAGAGCTGACCGACTTGCGGGCTCAGTTCAAACAAAAACTGTTTGACGACCGCCTCGCGACCCTGCCGGAACCGATTCGCGCGGACGTGAAGCAGTCGTTGAACAAGCCTGTCGATCAACGCTCGCCGGTCGAGACATACCTCGCCGAGAAATTTCAATCGCTGCTGCAACCGGATGACAAAACGCTCGACAAGCTGCTGCCCGAGACGTTCGCCGACTATCGCACGGCGGTCGATCAACGGAACTCGGCGATCGCGGAACAGGAACGGCAACGCATCGGCTTCGACGAACTGCGTGCGCTCTACGATCTGCCGGGGCCGGTGGTCGCGCCGCTGCTGCGGCGCGGCGATGCGCTGACACCTGGACCGCCGGTCGAGCCGGGTGTGTTGTCGTCGCTGACGACTCCGGTCTCGTTTGAGTGGACGCCGCCAGCGGCCGAAGCCAAAACGAGTGGACGGCGGTTGGCGTTTGCCCGCTGGCTGACTCAGCCCGATCACCCGCTGACGGCGCGCGTCATGGTCAATCGGATCTGGTTGCATCACTTCGGTGAGGGGCTGGTTTCGACGCCCGAGGACTTCGGCACGCTCGGGTCGCCGCCGAGTCATCCGCTATTGCTCGATTGGCTTGCTCGCGAGTTCGTCGCGAGCGGCTGGAGCATCAAGCACATGCACCGGCTGATGATGACATCGAGTGCCTATCGCCAGAGTTCGAAGGTCGATGCGGCGTCGCAAGCCCACGCGACGGAAGTCGATCCCGACAACCGCCTGCTGTGGCAGCAGCGTCTGCGGCGAATTGATGCCGAACCTCTGCGCGACGCGATGCTGAGCGTTTCGGGATTGCTTGATCAACATTTCTTCGGCCATGCGATTCCGGTGGCTCGACGCCCTGACGGCGAAGTGAGTATCGCGGACGGCCAGAATGATCGCCGACGTTCAATTTATGTGCAGGTTCTGCGCGGCAATCCGCTGACGATGCTGCAAGCTCACGACCAGCCGGTGATGGAAACCAACTGCATACGCCGCAGCCGCTCGACAGTTTCGACCCAGGCACTGACCTTGCTCAACAGCGATGCCCCCGTTGCACATGCTGCCGCTTTGGCAAACCGTGGGTTGCGAGATGCCCCCGATGCACCGCTCAAGTTTGTCGCGCTCGCGGCACTGTCGCGCGAGCCCACAAATGAAGAAGTTGCCGACTACGAAAAGTTTCTCGAAGAGCAGTCCGTACGATACTCAGCTGCTGGGAATCAAAGCGACGCCGCCCGGCACAAGGCACTGGCTGACCTGTGCCACATGCTGCTGGCTTCGAATGAGTTTGTTTACGTGGATTGAGAACGTGAGATAGGATTCCAGCCGGTCAATCGTCCGTAAAAGGACAGAACGAGGAATGCCATGAAAAGAGAGCGACAGGCTGAAAGCCTATCCCACAAGTACCTCTCCCGCCGCGACGCCATCTCACGCTTCGGTTGCGGCTTCGGCGGAGTTGCTCTCGGTGCGTTGCTCGGAGATTTCGATCAGACGACCTCAGCATCCGAGGGCATGAATCACAATTTGCTCCCGAAACGGACTCACCATCAGCCACAGGCTCGGGCGGTGATTCAGCTCTTCATGCACGGAGGTCCGAGTCAGGTGGACCTGCTGGATGAAAAGAAAGAGCTGTCTCGGTCAAGCGGTCAGGCTCCGCCAGCGGAGGTTGCGGACGACGAGAACCGCACGACGTATCTGCTCGGCAGTCCATTCAAATTCTCAAAGCATGGCGAGAGCGGTTTGGAGTTCTCGGAAGTTCTCCCCGGCATTGCAAAGCATGCCGACGACATCGCCGTCATTCGTTCGATGTTCACCGAGCACCGGAATCATGAGCAGGCGATCTGGATGGCGAACACTGGCCTGATTGTTTCCGGTCGTCCGAACATCGGATCGTGGGTGGCCTACGGCCTCGGTGCTGAGAATCAAAACCTGCCCGCGTATGTCTCGCTGCCTGATCCGGGTGGAATGCCGGTCGATGGGGCTCGGAACTGGTCGAGCGGTTGGTTGCCTCCGGTCTTTCAAGGGACGGCGATTCGTTCGGAAGGGATTCCGGTGCTGCACCTCCAACCGAAGACGGCGCGGACGTCGGACATCGATCTCGGACGCATGGCGTTGCTGCGAAAGCTCAACGCGAGACATCAGCAAGCGCGACCTGGCGAACTCGAATTGGATGCTCGCATCGCCAGCTTCGAGTTGGCCGCGAGAATGCAGCTCACGGCCACCAATGCCCTCGATCTGAATCAGGAGACCGCCGCGACTCAGCAGCTTTACGGATTGGACAAAGACAAGACCCGTTCGTATGGCAAGCGCTGTTTGATGGCTCGCCGGTTGATCGAGCGGGGAGTCCGTTTTGTCCAAATCTTCATGGCCGGTCAGCCGTGGGACACGCATTCGAACAACGTTTCCGGCATCCGCAGTTGCTGCGAGCAAACGGATCTGCCGATCGGCGGCTTGCTGACCGACCTCAAGCAACGCGGCCTGTTGGATACCACGCTGATCCTGTGGGGCGGCGAGTTTGGCCGAACTCCCGGAGCCGAACAGCGCGACGGCAACAAGACGCCGGGAATTGAAGGCCGCGACCATCATCCCTACGGCTTTAGCGTTTGGCTCGCCGGTGGCGGCATTCGTGGCGGCCAGGCCTACGGAGCCACCGACGACTTCGGATATCGGGCCATCACTAACCGCACTCAAACGGCCGATCTGCACGCGACGATGTTGCACTTGCTCGGCCTCGATCACGAACGGCTCACCTTTGCACACAACAGCCGCGACGAACGTCTGACCGACGTCTACAAAGCGCGAGTCATCAACGAACTGCTGGTTTCCGGGTGAATCGGGAAGCCAATCTGTGTCACATCGACCATTATGAAATCGCGGATTTCAATTCGACGGCGAATGATTTCGGACTTGGCGTAAAACTCATCGCAGTCCAGCCGATGTCGCACAAAAAACCAGACGAAGGGCGTTTGAAGATCGAAACAAAAAAACCCGCCAATTCCTTAAGGAATCGTGGGTCTTTTCGGAGTGGAGGCGGCAGGACACCAATAGAACTTTTTCTGACCGGCGTCAGCGGCTTTCAAAACACGACAACTTTGCTGGTTCGATCGCTCTGAACCAAGGGATGACATTGCTATAGAACTTCTGAAAATGAGTTTCTGAAGAGGACATGCGTCGAAGCCATCTCACTTCACTCGATCAGGCACTTTCGTTCTTTTGAACACGCTGAATGCTCGAAGGCGACCCGGGTCACTGCACCTATTTGGACGTCCTGCGAAGGCCATCGGGCAAGCGATTGCAAAACGTCACCATCACGCGGAGAGAAATGATCGCATCGAATGGCATCACTCAAGAGGTCACTCCGTGGGTCGCCCGCTTGCGCGAGGTTCGGGTTCGTTTTCTGAGAGCGGAAAGATGATGACATCATTTGGCGCGGCGTGAAGGGTTTGTTCGATGCTACTGAGGAAAACGACAAGCCATTTCGAGACGTTCGATCCCAAGCCCGATGCGCCCAGCGAGTGCCGCGGCGAACTCGGCGCCATCTCAACGGCGCTGTCGGGCATAGCGTACTGCGAAGTGCTGCCACGATTGGCCGCGCTGGCGGATCGAACGTGCGTAATTCGTTCGCTGCATCAACCTTCGTCGGATCACGTCGTCGGTTCGCACAATGTGCTCATCGGATGGTACGGCGAAACGGAAGGAAACAAGTCTCGACACCCCGATCTGGCGTCGGTGATCAGCCGGATGCGGAGCGGCGAGGAAGCTGCCGAGATTCTGATTGGCGCTTCCACCGATCCGCGACTGGCGCACGGCATGCGAAAGACGGGTGCGTCGGCGAGCCATCAACCTCTACGGCACGCAGATCACGACCGCCGCCGTGGAAGACCTCAAATCCAAACTGCCCCGCCTCACCGTCACCGACTTGACGCCGGTGTAAAGGACTGAACATCATGACGCAAACGAATTCCACTGTTGCCGACGTTTCGCGCCGCACGTTTCTCGTCGCATCGAGTTGTGGACTGGCGGGCACGGCGTTCGGCGCCCGTCAAAGCGGTGGCGACGAAAGTGGAACTGGCGAAACAAGCGGATCGACCCCGGCCGACATTGGCTCGCGGCGCGAGTTGTTCGTGGATGATGCACTGGTCGAGCGACTGGTGGGCAAGGCCGGTTTTCGGCTGCATCAGCCGACGCCGCGCGAAGTGGTCATGATTCATGACGCGCCCTGGGAAGGGAACAACACGACCTATCGCTGCGTTTTCCAGGATGGCGACCGCTATCGCATGTTCTACGTGACGGGGCATCTGGCGGCGAAGAACAACCAACTCGATACGCGCGTCGAGAGTTTCTGCTACGCGGAAAGCGATGACGGCATTCACTGGCGGAAACCGGAACTCGGACTGCACGAGTTCCAGGGATCGAAAGCCAATAATATTGTCATTTCGCGGGCCGTGGCGCAGGGACATCAGGCGCGAATCGGCGCTCCGGCGGTCTTCAAGGACACCAATCCGCGCGCGGCCCCCGAGGCACGCTACAAGATGTTCTTCAGTTCCGAGCGTCCGCTTGGAATGCTGCCGATGAAATCTCCCGACGGCATTCACTGGACGCCGATGAGCCAGACGCCGGTCATCACGGATGGCGCTTTTGACGCCATGAACCTCGCGTTCTGGGATTCCGAGCGGCACGAGTATCGCGCCTACTGGCGGTACTTCACCGCGGGTGTCACCAAAGACAAGCAGTGGGAACCCGCCGGTGTTCGAGCGATTCGCACCGCGACATCGAAAGACTTCCTCCACTGGGAAAACCAGGCTGACCTGAATTATCCCGGTTCACCCGAAGAACAACTCTACGAGAACGGGATCCATCCCTATCACCGCGCCCCGCACCTGCTGATCGGCTTGCCGGTGCGTTACGTTGACCGTGCGAATCCCGAGTACACAACACCGGAGGTCGGCAATGGCCGGGCGGGACCCGACCGGATTCGGCAATGGCCGGCCTCATTGCGATCTCTGCCGGACTTCGAGCAGCGCCAGGCACGGGCAGCCTTGATCGAACGACTTGGCTCCGCGTTGACCGAGGGTCTGTTCATGTCCAGCCGGGACGGAGTGACGTTTCGACGCTGGAACGAGGCGTTCCTGCGGCCCGGCATCGAGCGTTCTGGAACTTGGAATTACGGGCAGCAATTTATCTGCTGGCAACTCGTCGAAACGAAATCCGCGTTCGTCGGCGCGCCCCACGAACTCTCCCTCTACGCCACTGAGGGTAGCTGGCTGGACAAAGGAAAATCGCTCCGACGTTACACACTGCGGCTGGATGGCTTCGTTTCGATCAACGCGCCCATGAGCGGCGGCGAACTGATTACTAAGCCAATCCAGTTCAGCGGGAAGACTCTTTCGTTGAACTTCGCCTCTTCGGCGGCGGGTGACATCCGCGTTGAGATTCAGGACGCCGCCGGCAAGCCGCTGCCCGGCTACGCGCTCAATGATTGCGACGAGATGTTTGGAGACACGATCCAACGTCGCGTCACCTGGAAAACCAATGCCGACCTTTCGGCGTTCATGGGTCAGCCGTTACAAATTCGCTTCGTTCTGCGCGATGCCGACTTGTTTTCGTTCCAGTTCGCCGAGGCCCTGTGAGGCAACGACATGGTCAGACATCCCTCCACCCGTCGCAAGTTTCTGCATGCCGGGTGGCTGGTTTGCATGGCGGTGCTCTCCGGGCAGGTCTTCGCGGCTGACGTGCCCGAGACCAAGTTCACGATCACGATCGATCGGGGCGCGGATGTCGGGCAGAGTTTTGGTTCGCTGTTTGAAGTCGCCAGCGAGGACGGATCGCTCGTCATCGGAGCCGGGTTTCAGAATCTCTACAACACGCGGTTGCGAGCCGATCGACATGCCGTGCAGTTCTTTGTGCGGCCGACGGACGGCGAGCGCGAGTTTCGAGTGGAGTTGTTGCCTCGTCCGAATGATTTGTGCGGCACCTATCTCTCTGGTCGCGACGAGACGGTGCGATCGACGTTTGGCGGGGTGAAGGCGTGGGACGCATCGACGAAGGCGTGGAAGGCCGAGGCGGAAGTGGGCGGGACTCACGAGTCCATGCGGGTCGGCGACGGCCTGCTGGAGTTCGGCGACAGCACCGTCAAATTCAGCGGCCGGACGATCCTCGCGCCTCCGGAGCGGGGCAAGTATCAGCTCTTCTTTTATGCCAACGGGCACTTGTGCTTTTACCACGTCGAGCGGGGTGAGCGGGGTTATCGACCGTTCGAGAGCGACGCCGACGGCTTCAGCAAGTTGTACGCATGCCCGTGGACTTCGGACCAGCCGCAAGTGGACCTCGCGAGGGCGATCGTTCGCACGCTGCCGGTTGTCGGCGAGACGACGTTCGCGTGGGGACAGCTCGGCCGCCAGATCATCACGGGGTCGAACATCGGCGGGTTCTATGTGCTCGACGACGGCGGCTGGCGGATGCTGCTCGAACCGAACCTCAAGGTCAGCTACCAGCTTTACTCGACGATGGCGTTTCACGAACTGCTGTTGATGGGGCAATATCCGACCGGCCGGTTGTTCGACTACGACGGCCGCTCCATAACCGACCGCGCGGGCTGGCCGCCGGTGCCGCCGGGCGTTTCGGGCAGCTCGCGCGAAGCACAGACGACGGTGATTTACGGCGGCGAAGTGCTCGTCGGCGTCTGGCCGTGGGGCGAACTGTGGCGATACAGCCCCGACGCGAAACGCTGGGGCCTTATGCAGCGGATGTTCGATCATCCCGCGCCGTCCGCCGCGGTCACGCATCCGTACGACGTCGAGAACGTCAACCATCCGGTCCGCAACCAATGGGGCCAGCGCGTCACCAGCCTCGTGACCAGCGGCGATTCGCTGTTTGTTTCAACATCGGCCAAAGACCCTTGTGAATGGAATCCCGACCAGAATCCGTTCCTCGCGTTGGACAAGTGGAAGTCGTACGGCTCGGTCTATCGCTTGACCATGCCCGGACACCTTGGAACGAGCACTGCCTGGACGAACGGCCCGACGAAACTCGACCTCACGATCCGCGGCGCCGAGCTGTCGATCGCTCAAGACGGCAAACAACTCGCGACCGCGACCGTCCCCGGCCCGCTCGGTGACAGGCTCCGCCGCCTGTCGAAACTCAAACCGGTCCAATGGGGTGACGGCCTCTACGGCACGTTCAGCGGGAATCGGCTTGAAGGAACGGTGCATCCGTGAAGAAGTCACAACGATCGCGTGACCGAGCCTGCGGCAGGGCGCTGCACCTCACTCCCATTCGAGTCGTACGAAGTTCGGTGCCGGGTCGCGTGAACTTCTGACTAAGAAGTTTGGCAAGCAATTCAGCGGCGTAGGATTGTTTGCTTTAGGCTACGAAGCGCAGCGGCTATGCTGGGGCTCGCCGTGTCGTGGTGCCGATCAAAAATCTGCCACGTCCTGACGAAACACCGCGTGTGGTCAAAAAGCTAAGCCGCGTTGGAAACTCATTGACCAATCGAGTTTTGCTGGAGTCAGCCATCAAAATCTCGGCCGACCGGGTCGAGTTTGGCAGGGAGTTCGTGCTGGCTCAACCGGGATTGCAGTGGTTTTTCCAACGTTTGCGCACACGACGAAGGCCGCCGAGGACTGGGATCGGACGGCACATGTACAGAGCAAACGGCATTCAGGCCGCTCGGCGATGGTAGTAGCGCAGCAGACCGCCGAGTCGTTCGCGACATTCGATGACGCCAGCGGTCTTGCCGATGCTACCACCCGGATCGATCAGTTTGTTGTCGAGCCCCTGATGATTTCTTTCGGCGTGATAGTGAGCCTCGAACTCGGACAGAGCTTTTCGCAATGACGCTTCGCCGAAGAAGATCATGCGGTCGAGCGTTTCCTCCTTGAGGCTTCTCATGAATCGCTCCACGTACGAATTGCAGTTGGGGCTTCGTGGTGGCAACAGAACCGGCTCGATCTCGGTGCAATTTTCGAGGAACTCACACAGCGGTGAGAACTTTGTATCACGATCCATGAAAACGTGAGTGGAGTTTCTCAGGAACCCATCCTGCGAATCGGTGAGGTTGCGAGCGATTTGCCGAACCCAAGCACTGTCTGGGCTGGCGGTGACTCCGGCGATCTCGACGCGACGAGTCTTCAGTTGCATGACGACGAGTACGAAGAACGTCACGAGCCCGTACTGCGTCCAAACCTCGGTCGTCGTGAAGTCGATGGCGGCGAGCGAATCCCAGTGAGCCTTGAGAAACGTTTCCCAAGATGTCGCCCGTTTCCGATCCGGAGCCGGCTCGATGCCATTGGCCTTCAGAATGCTGCCGACGGTCTGATCGCTGATGTCATGTCCGATGTTGGCCAACGCTCCTTGAATCCGGTTGTAGCCCCAGGTCGGATTCTCGCGAGCGAACTTCAGCACGAGGTCCACAATCTCTTGGGCGACGGGCGGACGCCCCGGAGATGGCTGCCGCTGCTCCGAGAAATCCCATTTCCGAGCCACGAGCCGCCGATGCCATCGCAGAATGGTTTCCGGCGTAACGATCCCCGCCAGTTCGCGCAGCCGCTGGAGCCCCAGCATCTTCCCTTTGACCGCTAATTGGCGTCGCTGATTGTCGTTGAGCAGAATCCGCTTCTTGCCGACGACCTCCCTCAGAATCTGATTCTCCGTCCGCAGATATTCGATCGCTTCCTGCTGGCTGCGGTTGATCCACCCGGCCAAGCCAATCAATAAGAACTGCCACGGATGCAGCACAGAATCCATCGTGAAGTTTCCTTCGACGGGCGACCTCGTAAGCCAAACATCCCCAGACTCCGTCCCGATCGATCCTCCCAATTCGGCCAAATTGAGGCAGGCCGCGGCCGAGATTCTCACCATGCCAACACTCCCAAATCAAATCCGGACAGGCCATTCGGTCACGGCCGATTTATTTGACCACACGCGCTCGGCCACCACATCAATCGCGGCCCCAGCCAGCGTTCCAGCGGCCGAACTTCACACTCCGGCCAGCCGAGTGTCAGCTTGGCTCCGCACTGCATCGCTTCGTCCAACACATCCGTCCAAAGAGGACGCGGATCGCTGCTGGCTTTGGTCTTACTGGTTTTGAGGCGAGCCTGCGTTTCCATCCCCTGCCGCGCCGCCTCGATCAAAAGGGGCAAAACGTCCGCACCGAGCGGCAGCACCGCAAAAGACTTGGCCCCTTCGTCCTCTCGGCTCAACCACCCCGAAGCAATCAGAGCCTCCACAAGCCCGGTCATTCCATGTCCTCGTCTTCTTCAGCAACGACGACGATGCTAACACAGAGCCACTGCGAGTTTCATTCGCCGCAACGACGGCGGTAACGTGGCCGCCGCCAAAAAACTATGATTTCAAGACCTGCGTCATCGGCGGCTCCCGTTCACCGCTGGTTCGGCGGTTTGGGACTCTGCGGCCTGACCCACGGCTTCGCGGTCGCGCGTCGTTCCCCTCCAGGCCCGGAAGAGCGGAACGGCGACGGCACCGAGCGGGATCAAGAGCAACGGGCACAACGCATAAGCAAGAGGGACAACCTTGAGCGACATGAGCAACCCGGCCAAGGTCGCCCCGCACAAAAAAAGCCATAGAAAACGCCCACCAGTGCGTCCGCGAGTACGGCGACCGGACGGAAGCCAAACAGGTAGTAGACACCCAACACCAGAAACGCGATGCCGAAGCCGGATGCCAACGCGGTCGCCGTACAGACCCACAAAAGTCGTCCTATCGGATCGGCTATACCAACCAGTTGGGTGCCGGCGAGCAGACCAACCATTGCGGCAGGGATGACGGCGTAGATGGCGATCATCTGAGCCGCCTGATATTCAGTCGGCCGGCCGTCTCGGGCCTCCAGCAACTCTCGCAATTCCATCAGATGCGCCATGTGCGTACCCTCCACCGCCGAACAGTTAAGTGTGCCGCACGCGACTTTTGTCGTGGCGGCAGTCAATTTGGCTGAGTGAACTGACGGCCAAACTATCGTCAGCAAAACGATTTGCCTAGCGGCGCGTAGAACAAACAGCGTCCGTCTCGTCCGAGATAGGCCGCGTGCGACCGATCTCGGTGGGGGGCATTTGGTGCTGACCTCGTGACGGCGCATCGGGTTTCAGGGACGGGCAAGAGTGCCCATCCTCCGGCCGTTAGGTCAGCGGCACGCCGAGGCCGTGCTTCGTCGGTGCGGCCTGGTAATCTTCGAGGGCTTGGGGCAGCAAGGCTTTCAGAGCGGCGGCACGAGTTACGTCGGAAGGGTGCGTCGAGGCGAACTCTGGCGGAGCATCGCCGCTCTTGGCGGCTCCGAAGCGTTCCCAGAACTTCGGGGCCTCGTTCGGGTCGTAGCCGGCTTGAGACATGATGTGTATTCCCATTTCGTCCGCTTCGGACTCGTGTGCGCGGCTGTAGGGCAGGACGAAACCGTATTTGGTTCCGGTGTTGTAAGCGGTCATGAAGATCTGCTCTTTGTCGGCAGCTTTCTTTTTAACGACCGCTTGCAGGATTTTTCCGCCGCCATCGACGCCCATTTGTTGAGTCATCCGCTCGCCGCCGTGACGAGCGAGCGCGTGCGAAATTTCATGCGACATGACGACCGCGACGCCCGCCTCATTCTGGCAGACCGGCAAGATACCTTCGTAGAACGCGACCTTGCCGCCGGGCAGGCAGAAGGCATTTTGCGTTTGATCGGCGATGACGGTGAACTCCCAATCGAAGTTCGTGCCGAGGTTCTGTTGTTTCGCAGCGTCGGCCAATCGTTGGCCGACGCGCGTCACCACTTCATTGTACTTGGCGTTGGTCGAGATCTTGTTTTTCGTTTTGACCTCGTCGTAGGCGGCGACGCCCATCTGAATCTCCTGAGATTCCGGCACGAGCAGCAATTGACGGCGCTGCGTGATCGGCGTTGTGCGGCAACCGAGGCACGAACAGAGGCCGAATCCGGCAGGAATCATCCAGTTCAGGAAGTCGCGGCGGTCGAGTGAGTGATTGGTCATCGTCACATCCTTGTGATAAAGATTTGGAAGATGGGCACTCCTGCCCGTTCGTATTTGTCAATCAGGGAGTCGGGAAAGAGTGCCCAACCTACTTCGTGGCTTCGGCTGGCTGAACGGTCTTGCGGGCGGGCTTCTTCTTTTTGCCGAACAGGCTGCCCAGGTCTTCGATCGTGCTCTCGACGTCATTGGCTTGTCGAACTCCAGGTTTCGGTTCGTCGTCAGGTTGCAGGCCGAACTTCGGCAGCTTGGCATCCGGCTTGGGGATTGGCAGTGCTTTGCCGAGTCCCTTCAAATCGAGCGGCTTGTTCGGGTCGATCGGAAGTCCGCCCAGCCCTTTGATGTCGAGCTTGCCAGGCAGTTTGATTCCGAACGACTGAGCGATCTCCTGGACTTCGCCTTTGTTGAAGTTCAGTTGGCCGGTGAGTTTTTCGATTTGCTCGTTGTAGACCTCTGTCAACTTCTCGGATCGCTTCGCTGTCTCCTGCTGAAAGCGGACGAGCAGTTCACGTCGGCCATTTTCCAGTTCACGAGCGAACGCCGTGTTGATGCCGGATGAGAGATCGTGCCCGAGGTTCGATCGCAGTTTGAACTGCGGCTTGAGCGCGGTTCCTGAGAGCTTCATCTGCGCGTCGATCTTGTGAATGCCGCTGACGACTTCTTGAATCACGGAACGAACTCGTTCGTCGCCTTTGAATCGCTTCGTGCCGAGACTGGCAGTGATCGATTCAAGAGCTTGCCGGTAGTCGATCTGCCCGGAGAGTTCGTCGCCGATAAGAGTGAGGTTCGTGAGGCATTCCGAGGCGCGGCTGGCCATCGCCAGTTGAATCGACTCTGGCTTCCCGATGTTTCGCTCGTCGGGACGCGGTTCCTTGTACGACAGCAGCAGTTGATGCTCTGGCACGTCCTTCGTGTAGTCGAGCACCGCCTTGAGCTGCACCGCTAGTAGGTCTGGCTTTCCAGTCTGGCCCGATGCGAGTTGGACGCCGCTTGCACTCGGATCAGCCTGGAAAGGCTGACCAACGGCGTCGATGCGAACGATGACTGGTTTACCGTGAATCTTCGGGTTGCTGGTGATGCCTGAGATCGAGCCTTTGAACGCCAGCCGCTCGCCGCTGAAGTCCCCTTCGCCATCGACGTCGAGTAATCGGATCAGCAGCAGCGGCAGTTCGACTTTGCGAGCGAACAGGACCGTCTCACCGCGGAATCGCTCCGGCTTCGGTTCGTCGGTCGCGAGTTGAATACGCTCGCGAAGGAACTTCGCCCAACCGATGGCGGTCTCCAGTCGATTGGTCAGTTCCGGGCCGAGTAGCAGTTCGGTGACTTCGCTCGGATCGAGCTGCAGCAGGTCGACTTTCTCTTTGATTTTGGCAAAGTCATTTGATTTGGCATCGTTGAGAGACCTCAAGTCATCCTGAGCCTTTCGCATCGTGCGTGCGAGTTGTTGTTTGACCTGTTCGAGTTCTTTCAAAACCTGTTCGACGTCTTTCGTGGCCTGGCCGTAGCGTTCGATCTTTTGGAGTTCGTTGCCACCTTTAACATTCACCGATTTGCGCAGTTCGTCGATCCGCTGTTTGAGGGCCTTGAGTTCGACTTCGTATCGGCCGAACTCGCTCGGCCAGCGTTCTTCGAGTTCCTGGCCGAGCCGCACGGTCTCGAACTGATTCGGATCGAAGTCGAGCTTCGCGCGGTCCACGAGTCCCGCCAACCAATCCTTGCCGCGCACCAGCAACTCATGCTTGATGTTCTCCAGCATCTTGCTGTCGGAATCCTCGGACAGGTCCGGTTCTTCGCCGGGCAGCATTCCAGAGTCGGCTCGCTTGGTGCCCCATTGCAACCCACTGACGCTGGCCTCTTCGAGGATGTAGTTTCGCTTGAGCAACGGTTGCAATTCGATTTTCGCTTGCAGCCCCGTGAACTCGAAAAGGTTTGTTCCTGGATGCTTGCGGTCGGCGACTTGCACATTCGTCGCCTTGATCGTCGGAGCGAAAAAAGTCGTTTCCAGTCCGGCGAGTTCGACCTTCGCGCGAGCGGCTCGCTGAACCGAGTAGATCATGCCGCGTCGCAGCAATGGGTCGAAGCCGTATTGAAAAAAAGCCCACACGAGACCGATCAAGATCGCTCGCGGCAACAAGTAGGTCCAACGCATGAGATCATCCTTGAAGTTGCGACGCAGATCAGCCGGAACGCGTGAGCGTCCGGTTCAACCGAGAGCTAGTGCCCTGCGGCTAATTCGAGTCTCCTCAACACACTTTGCCGGTGAGTTCGCCGCCCCAGAGCAGCGAGACCAATCGGAATCGTTGTGCCCACGCCACCAATCGGGGGGTCAGTAATCCAAAGATCGGCCGGCTGATGAAATACAGCGGCACGAACGCGGCAAGCCCCAGCGAGAAACTGCCGAGCACGACGGTGTTGTTGAAGTCGGTCCACGGCAGCAGCGCCGTGTCGTTCATCGTTTCCCAGAGTGGCCGGAGGCTCTCGTTCTTCAGCAGGAAAGCGCCGATGCGATGCGTGATCGGATCCAGCAGCAGGCCGGCCCACGAGGTCGCGAAGACAGTGGCCAAGCCGACGCCGAGGTTCACTCGCAGCGAACACATCAGCATCATCAAGCCAATCGCTAGCAAGTTGCCTTTCGGTACGAGTCCCACGAGTACACCCAAGGCGAAACCCAACGCCATTTGTCGCGGCGTGGCATCCACGACCAATGCCTTGAAAAACAGCCGAAACGGCCTGAGCACGAACATGCGCAGTCTCCGAAAGGAAGGTTGTGCGAGGGGATAGACAACTCTCGCCAAGTCGGCGAAAGGCGATGTTCAGAGGGGAGGGGAACGGTCAAGGATCAGGACGATCCGCAGGAAGGGGCAGGACGGTATCGAAGAATTGGCTATTGGGGCAACACGAGTTGAATCGAGTCAAAACGGTTCACGCTGCTTTGTGATTTGAGCGATCGGCCAATTGCGAAAGACTAATGGCCGCCGGACCTCGCAGGTTCACGTCCATCTGCGGAAACGGAATTTCGATGCCGGCCTGATCGAGCGACATCTTCGCGGCGCGAATGATGCGCTGTTTGCTGATGAGGAATTCCGTTCTAGGTACCCAGGCGCGAACCATCCAGTTCACCGATGAGTTGCCCAATTCCAACAACACGACCTCAGGAGGCGGCTCGGACAAGACGCCCGGCACCGCACAAACGCCGTGCATCAGTGCTTCATAGGTCTGATCAATGTTTGCGGAGTAGCTCACGCCGACTGGAATGTCGACTCGGCGAGTCTGGTGATACGACATGTTCTCGATCGTGTTTCCAAAGATCGAGCCGTTGGGAATGATGATCCGCCGGTTGTCGAACGTATCCAGAGCCGTGGAGAACAGGTCAATCTCATCGACCTTCCCCGTCTGGCCGCCGACGATGATCACGTCTCCAACTTTGTATGGCCGAAAGACGAGCAGCATGATGCCAGCTGCGAAGTTGCCCAATGCTCCCTGAAAGGCCAAGCCGATCGAAAAGCCGACGGCTCCGATGGCGGCCGCGTAGCTGGTGGTCTTCACATCGAATGTTTCCAGACATCCGACCAGACCCAGCACCAACATTCCCCACCACGTGAACTTGGTCGCGAACCGAGACAGCGTCTCGTCGATCTTTGCCAGCTTCAGGCTGCGGTAAACCAGACGGCTGACCCAGCCCGACACGATCCAGGCGGCAAAGAGCATCACCAGAGCACCGATGACTTTGGGGGCGTAAAGTTCGCCGTGCTTCAGCAGGTTGCTCCAATCCATCCACCAGGCAGTCGCTCTGGTGGAGGGCGTTGGTTGAGAAATGAGCGATTGTGAGTCCATCGTGTCTCCTGCGATTCCTTCCGACGGTTGAACGAGGGGGCGGACGATAGCAACGAGCTTGCCGATGCGGGAAGGGGATTTTTGGTCCGCACGACCGGCAGATTTTGCCGAGAGCGCGGCGATGTCTGCGGATCGGCGGGCCAACGCCAGTCGCGGCAGAATCGTCGCGAGAGCAACCCGGCGAAGTCCGATGTTATTGGGACGTGCTTGCTCGGAATCTCTTGCGGCGATCGCCGGCCGGGAGCACTCAATCCGCGACGACGCTGTGCTTGGCGACTCGAAGGTGAACGATGGGCCTGGGTGGGTCAAAAATGTTGGATGATCGACGCCGTCGGCGTTTGGTTCTGGAATCAGAACTGGATGACTCAGCGACGGCTCGTGCGTCTGAAGGCGTGAATGGCTTATCAACTCAAGAGACGATGCCACCTGATCTCTGGCTGTTTCTGCCGCAGGCTGTTCCCCAACAACTCTGGAAGTGTTGGGCGGTTGGTGCTGTCGTCGCGTTCGGTTTCTCGGGATTGCTGGCCGCATCGTTGTTTGCTGACGACGCCTCGACGTCCGGATCGGTTCTGGGAGACATGATCTCGCCGTTCGCCGAACGCTTGCTCCGCAGTAGCGGAGTCGTGGCTTGGTGGCTCGCCGCTCAAATGAGCTGTGTGGTGTGGTGGGTCCGCTCGCGCAGTCGGGTCGATTACGGTGGTCGCTTCCATGTGTGGGGTTGGTCGGCGGCTGGATTCTTTGCCGCTGGCGTGCTGAGTCTGTCGGACGCTCATCGATCGGTCGCTCAGATCGTGGCGTGGACATTCACAGGTGCCACGTCGAACTCGATGGGCATGACCGCGTTGTGGTTGTTGCCGCTACTGGTCGCTGGCCTGACGTGGTGGGCAACCTTGGGTGCAGAATTTCGGAATGATCTGGCCAGTCGTGTGTTGCATTCGTTGTCTGCGGTCGCCGCGCTGTCGTTGATGAGCGTCGAGTTGTGCGCCGTGCGGATGGGAGACACCGCTTCGTTGGATTTCCTTGGCCGACTCGCACTCACCACATTGCAGTGGTGCAATCTGATGTCGGTCTGGCTGCACCTGCGGCATGTTGTCCATATCTCCGCTGACCCGCCGAGTCTCAGTGCTTCTGGTTGGCTGGCGGCGTGGCGCTACGGCCCCGGACGCATGATGGCGGCGGTGTCACGACGGACGCCTGACGCTCCGGAGAACGAAGATTTTCAGACTCGCATGCGGGTCGAGGCTGCCGATGGCACGTCGCAAGATGTGCGCATCGACGAATCGGAAGCCACTCCGAAAGGTCCGACGAAGCGGACTCGGCAAGCCGTGCGACAGTAGTCTGTATGCGAAACGGCTACATTGAGCGGTAGACCATCAGAGACCGATCCTCGTGGGGACGGTAGAACCCGCGAATGTGCTCGCGGATGGATAAGCCCAGGGTTTGATAGAACTTCACGGCCAACGCGTTGTTCGGATCGACCGTTAAAAGCACGGGGAAGTCGGCCTGTGCCAGCGCCGCCTTCATCAACTCGGTGCCGATGCCGGTTCCTCGGCAGTCGGGGTGGACCATGATCTTGTGCAGGAACAGCTCGCCCCGTTTCGTCGGAAAATGGACGAGTGCTCCGGCGATGTCGTGTGATTCTCGCAGCGCTGTTTTTGCGATTCGTCGCGCAACGATCAGTGTGGTAGTGTCGCTTCAGACGCACCAAATGTGCGCACCATCAGGGATGAAGACATCGAGGACGATTGGCGATGCGAGCCGGTCCAGCGCGGCGACGTTCAAGTAGTCGGTGGCCTGCGCGGATTCGATGCGAATCGGCATGTGAGATTCCATCAAGCAGGCGGCCAGAGTGTTCCTGACAATGTTCGAGTTCGGCGACTCATGCTCCTGAACACACCCAATTTCTCAGAAACAGGGCTGTGATGACTTCCCGATGTCGTTCGGATCGAAGATTCATATCTTTGGTGACAGACCTCATTGCGATCAGACTTCTCACAAAAATGAGATGTCATTCTGTCGGTTTGATTTCCTCTTCCTCTGGCTCAGTTTTCGCCAGCTCAGGCTTTTCGGTTTCAGGGCCAGGTGGCGGCTTGTCTTGGCCAAGTTCCGGTTTACCGATGAACTGCGCGATTGCTCGGCGAGTGATTTGGGGCACCGTCAGTTGGTGCTGGTGCGAGTAAACCACCAACGCGTCGTACAAAGGATGGGTGATCGCGTGACGAAATCCGACGAACTGAAAAAAGTCGTATTCGTCGGGATGTGTGAAGGGAGCTGGACCGCCAGCGGCAGCGACCTCGCCTTTCATGTGATAGAGGGGGTCGTCTTCCTCATTCATTGGAATCGTCGCTGCCGTACCCACCGCGGCTACGGATCCCGTCTTGGATGCCTGCGGCGCTGCAGCCTCGCTCGTTTGAGCAGGTGCCGGCGCGGCGGGTTCGGATTTGGACGGCAACAGTCCCTTCCAGCGATCCGCTGGAACCCATTTTCCATCCTTCCCCGAACGGACCAGCGTGTCGGGCTGGATTTGCCCGATCTGAACTTTCTCCATCAATTCGGCCGACGTGAGCGGCCCAACCTCGGTCCCCATCACTTGGAAATACCACGGCTTCGCCATGTGAGCCTCTGAACGTGGGGCAGGATTTCAACCTGCCCGTTGGCTTCCAGTTCCAGTCGAGCAGGTTGTAAACCTGCTCCACGAATTCGCGCCTCAGAACTGGCCGACGGACTCCCTGCCGGCGCGAGTGACCAGAGCCTTCAAGGTCTGGATGCTGATCTTGTCGGTAATTGCGCGGACGGCACCGTCTCCCATCAAAGTGAGAAATCCGCCGTCGCGGGAGTCCTTCAGGAACAGCAATGGCTTCTTGAAGTCGATCACGATGTCTTCCGGCTTGGTCCAGATCACGGCGGAATCCGAGCGAGCTTCGACGGCCAGGATCGTGTTGCTCATGCCGTCGCGAATCTCCGAGAATTTCGTTCCTTCTTTGACACCCAAAGACCCTTCTGCGTTGGCGGGACTGACGAAACGGGTCTTGCCTTTCTTGGCCAATTCCTCGTCGCCAGCAGACGAAAAAACGGCGGGCATCTTGTCGATCAACGGCTTGTTGTGTTCGCTGTCCCACGGTTCGTCGAGATGGAACTGCTCGTACAAATCGTTCGCGTCCAAGTACGGCAACAGTTTGACGCGCCAGCTCAGCAAGGCTTTGCCCTTTTTGTCGGAGACGGCTCGTTGCGGAAGCCGGTTATGCGTATCGGCGTAGTTGTGAAATGCGATTCCGATCATCTTGAGGTTGTTCTTGGGGTCGCCAGGACGAGCCACGACAGAACGTTCTGCCACGGTGGCGACGGCCGGTGGGACGGAATCGATCAAGTCGAAGTCGATGACTTCACCGCCGCCGCGTGTGAACAACGCTTTGAGAATGTTGACGTCGATGTTGTCGCTGACGAAGCGGGCGGAACCATCGCACATCAGGATGTGAAAGCCACCCGCGAGTGCGGATTTCAGGTTCTTGAGCGGGTCTTTGAAAACGACCTCCAGATCATCTGGCTTGGTCCAGATGACCGCGGCGTTGCGATGCGCTTCGACTGCGAGAATCGTGTTGCTGGTTCCGTCCGTGAAGTTCTGAATCTTCATTCCCTCGTTGCCTTCGAACGCAGTCCCTTTGCCGGTCGGCACGAGATAAACCGTCTTGCCGTCCTGCGCGAGGTCGGCGTGAGTCGGCTGCACATAGACCCCAGGAATCTGCTTGATGAACTGTTTGTTGTGGTCGCTGTCCCACGGTTCGTCGAGGTGAAATTGTTGATACAGCGCTGCTTGGTCGATGAATGGCAGGACGTGAACTCGCCAACTCAAAAGCTTTTTGTCCTTCTTATCGACGCTCGCCGCTGCCGGAAATGCACGGTACGTATCGTGGTAGTTGTGCATGGCCAGTCCAATCTGCTTCAGATTGTTCTTGGCCTGCGATCGTCGCGCCGCCTCGCGAGCTTGTTGCACGGCCGGCAGCAGCAGCGCGACTCCGACGGCGATGACGGCGGGACTGGCCCCGACTCCGCTGGGGAAGACGCCGTGGCTTTCGGTCTTCCAGCCGTTTGACGTGCGGCCCATCGTGGTGACGGTTGGCAGCAGATGTTGCTCGATGTCACTAATGGGCGGCAGCGGCGGCAGCGCGAAGTTGATCCCTTGGGCGGCCAACGTTCCCAACAGCATGGGGCCGAAGGAAGTCACCATTGTGTATGTCGATTGCAGTCCAGGTTTCGGATCGGAGTAGCTGACCATCAGCGGCTTCGAATTCCATTTGAATCCCGCCTTGAGGTGCTCGTTGTCCGCCAGCGAACCTTTGGCCGTGGGGGTCAGGTGCGCGGTGACCAACTGCGGAGTCAGGCCGATCACAAGTTGATCTTTCGTCAGCACCCAGGTCGGCTGCACGGGGACCGGCAGGTTGCTGAAGACGATGGTGTGTCCGTTGTCCCCGCGCACCGTGAAATCTTTGAGCAAGAACGGCGCTTGCGGTCCGGCGTTGGCTAGTGCCGCTTGTGCGGCGTTCACGACGACGTTGAGCGCATTGGCCACTCCCGCTGGTTTGCGAACGCTGACGGTGACGACGATGTTCGGCACGACACTCGTCGCGGCTTCGCCGGCAGTCGAGTAGTACGTCCAAGTGTCCCCGAATCCCATGAGCACTTCGTCCTTCAGCGAGATGCCGATTTGTGGTTCGATGCCGGCGACGGTTTGTTCGGCCAGCGCGCGAAGATTGGGATCGACCTGTTCGACCCCGGCCAGGATTCGGTCGTAGAGGTACGCCAGATCGAATCGTAGCACCGTCGCATTGACGGCATTGGCGGGGACCTTTTTGAAGTCGTTGATGCTGAGGGGCTTGTCGGGGATCAGATCAAACAACCCGGTCGGTGTCCCGTCGGTGGTGATCACCGCGATGCTGTGCGAGCCAGTCTTGTCCAGCCCCGAGACGGCCGCGAACGACTGCAGTTTAGAAATGCCCAGCGCCTCCAGGATTTTCGGCGCCAGCCCGTCGGTGATGATCGGCTGCAAAGTGCTCAGCAATTTCTGAGCGTCGAAGAACATCAGCATCGACGGCCGCTCGACGGCCAGGTCTTGTGAGACTTTCGTGACCCACGCCGCCGGCCTGCCCGGCTTCTGCAGCTTGGCGACCAGTTCTTTCGGGGTCTGACTTCCCAACGCCAGGATCAATTGCGATTGGCGATAGCCGATTCGAAACTCCGGTTGGTTGGGCCCGTACTCTTTGGGACGCAAGAACGTCGCGTCCTCGACTTGCTCCTCGATCACGGCTTGCGGGCCTTCTTTGGGAGCCAGCGCCAGCAGTTTCTGGAGCGCGGCGATCGCTTCGGATCCCTCCTTCTCGGCATCGATGACCACGGCCATTTCGATTTCGGGATTCTCGTTGGCCTTAAAGCTCTTCACATAGATCGCGACGGGGTGCGACAGGGCAATTTTCAAGAGTGCCGGCCCTGCGACCGCCGCCACCGTTGCCTGCTCATTCCCCTGAGCTGCCGCGGCAGTGTTGATCAGCTTGGTGACTTCCTCCACCAGTTGCTTGCCGAAGTCCTTCACGGATTGCTCGGCGAACAGCTTCTCGGTGAGGTTGGTGCTTTTCGGATCAGATTCCGTCCAGCCGTTCCAAGTGAAGAAGAAGATGCACTCGTCCGGCGCCACATGGGATAGCTTGAGCTTGTCGGATGTCTGAGCCTGCGCCGGCACGACGTTCGTCATCGCGATCAGCGCGGTCAGCGCCAGCACAGATCCGCGGAGCCATGAACGGAACATGAGAAACCTCCTGAGTGAAGATGACGGGAGAGGCTCGGCGCATTGCAACAACTTCGCCGACCGGGTCAAGCGACACGCCAGCCGAACCGTCTTTGGCGAGCGTGACCGTCCGCAGCGAGTCCGCCGGCGCGTCGTGCTAGGGTCGCGTGACGGTCACGGTGTTGCTGCCCCGTTCGTTGCCGGTGGTGGTGATGGCGTAGATTTTGTAGCCGGCGATGTTGCCGGGGTTGGCGAGACCGACGTTCGTGAGGGACTCCAGGGGGGCGTTGGGGAGCACGGCGCCGATCACGCTCTCGTTGTCGGTCGAGTAATTCGGTCCGGCGCAGAAGCGGATTTCGAAGTGCGACAGATTCGCGTCGGAACTGGCGGTCCAGAGCAGCTTGGCCATCAGCGACGCGACGATCCACGAGCCTTTGGCCGTCACGGGGGCGGGAGTACTGTCCGGTTCGGGAGTCAATCGGGGCAGGCTCTTCACCAGCGCGTGAGTTTTCGCGAATTACGTCGGCACCGCCTGGCGGTACTGCTTGAGCGATTCAAAGATTTCGTCCTGCGAGTCGTTGCGGTCCTCGAGGCCGTCCCCTTGCGTGGGGACCCGCGGCAAGGCCCGATGTTCACGTATTGGATGCGGGATCTTGCGTCGTGCCGTCCGCTCAAATCACGCCCGGCATTTGCTGTCACGCACGGACATCGAAAACAGGCTTCTGACGACAGGCTCCAGGCTTCCAGAAGCGTCACTTCCGTCGCCTGCAGCCTGTCGCCCGTTGCCCCTCGCGGGTCAGGACACCACGATAATCAGTGTTTCGACGGTCGCGCCGGAGGTGACCACACCGGTCAGGAAGTCGTTCTCGTCGGCAAACAGGAATTCCCGGCCGCCGGTCCCGGCCGTGGTGTCGGCGTTGAGTTCGTCGTAGTAGCCGTCGAAGACGGTGTTGACGTTCAAACCTTGGGAGAGGTTCTGCACGCGGGTCTCGTACGTGCCGCCTGAGGTCCATTCGTTGCGAATGGCCAGCAGTTTGTCCACCTGACTGTCATACAGCGTGCTGCCGCCGATCAGCAGATCATCCCCATTGCCGCCGGTCAGGCTGTCCGAACCCTCGCCGCCGATGAGGACGTCCGCGCCGGCCAGGCCCAGCAAGCGGTCATCCCCTTCGCCCCCCAGCAGGATGTCGTTGCCACCGGAGCCGGTGAGGACGTCGTCGCCCCGGCCGCCATACATAATCCCGCCGACGTTGACGGGCAAGCTGGTCAGCGTGAGCGTGTCGTTGCCGTCGTCCCCCAGCACGTAGACGCCGCCGATGTTCGCGGCGGAAAATTTGTGGAGCTTGCCGTTGAGCGTGACGTTCAGGTTCGGGGCCACCAGCGCCACAGTGATCGTGTCATTGGCGGTCGAGCCGACGACGATCACAAACCGCCGGGTGGCGTGGTTGGGATCGCGGACCAGATAGGCCCCTTTCTTTTGCACTTCGTAGGCCCCGATGTCGGTCCGATCAACGGTGCGGACAAAGCCCGGTCCGCGTTGATCGAAGGATTGCGACGCAGAGTAGAAACCGCGATTGATGGCCGGGCTGCCGGCGAGCAGAGCGTGCGTCTCGGTCGGGCCGCCATTGTCCGTGAGCGGCCCCAACACTGAGTCCAGGCCAAAGCGATTCGAGCGAGCCACGGTCTCGCGGATCGTGGCACCCGCCCGCAGCTCGATCAGGCTGTATTCGACTTGAAACGTCCCGTTCAGATCATCGCCCGTGCCCGTCGCCTCGTTGTTCGCGACAATCGTGCTCCGCAGACGCGAGACGTCGCTGTTGTTGATGCCGCCGCCGTTGCCGCCGGCCGAGTTCGCGGAGATCGTGCTGTGGCTGATCGTCAGCGTGCCGGAGTTTTCGATGCCGCCGCCGATACCACTGTAACCGTTGGTCAATGTCAGGCCAGAGATCGTCACCGTGTTTCCGGCCACCACCTCAATGATTCGCGAAGCGTTGTTGCCGCTGATGGTGAGCTGATCGGCTCCCGGCCCGTTGATTGTCATGGCGGAGCCGATCGTCAATTGCGTACCGCCCAGCGTGATGGTCTGCCCGGGCGAGGCGAACAATCCCGCCGCGAACTGGATCGTGTCCGTCCCGCTACCCGCCTTGGAGCCATCCACGCTCGTATCCGTGTTGGCCGCTTGAATCGCCTCCCGCAACGTGACCTGAGTATTGACCGTCGTGTTATCCGCTAGGCTGGTCACCGTGATGATGGCCGGCACGGTCCGGTCCTCCAGTCGCTCCAGCCACCACGCTCACCCACCCTGGCGACGACGTCGACCACGAGTCGCTCGACCCACACAACCTCGAACTACCGACGCGAATCGACGAATCGTGAACAACATGACCATCTCTCCGATCGCACGCGGTTCGCGTGCAGGATGACCGAACAACACGCGGCCGCGTGTCACTCAAAAAAAACCTGAGGCATGCACCACGCACACTGCCGCCACCAATGACACAGGATCTCCCGGAAAAGACAACCAACGGGCCGGCCCTGGTCCGTCGGCCGACGATTCTTGCGGGTCGTCGGCGTGGGACTACAATACGGCCGCGAGTACCCTCACTTACGGGCGAGCCGGGGCTGTGACCAGGCTCGCCTTCTCTCTTGCGGAGCCATCATGCCTGTGACGAACCCGTTTGGTGCGGAAACGACGCTCAAGACCCGGAGCGGCGATTGGACGATTTATCAGCTGCGAAAACTGGCCGGCCTCGGCGACATCGACACGCTGCCGTTTTCGATGCGGGTGCTGCTGGAAGCGCTGCTGCGGAACGTCGATGAGTTCGTCGTGACCTCGGACGACGTCAAGACGCTGGCGAATTGGAACGCGGCCAAACCGCAGGAAGTCGAAGTCCCGTTCCTGCCGGGCCGGGTCGTGCTGCAAGACTTCACCGGCGTGCCGGCCGTCGTCGATCTCGCCGCGCTGCGGGCCGCGATGGTCCGCATGGGGGGCGATCCCAAGAAGATCAATCCTCTCGTGCCGTGCGATCTGGTCATCGACCACTCGGTGCAGGTGGATGCCTTTGGCTCAGCAGACGCGTTGCAGCAGAACATCGACTTGGAATTCCAACGCAACGGCGAACGCTACCGCTTCCTCCGCTGGGGAGCCCAAGCGTTCAACAACTTCCGCGTCGTCCCGCCGGCGACCGGCATCGTGCATCAGGTCAACTTGGAATACCTCGCGAAAGGCGTACTCACGAAGAACGGCGTCGCGTTTCCGGATTCGCTGGTCGGCACTGATTCGCACACCACGATGATCAACGGTCTGGGCGTCGTGGGCTGGGGCGTGGGTGGCATCGAAGCCGAAGCGGTCATGCTCGGCCAGCCGATCTACATGCTCACGCCGGAAGTGGTCGGCTTCCAACTCAGCGGCTCGCTGCGCGAAGGGGTCACCGCGACCGATTTGGTTTTGACTGTGACGCAGATGCTCCGCAAGCACGGGGTCGTCGGCAAATTTGTGGAGTTCTTCGGCCCCGGCCTCGAACACATGTCGCTGGCCGATCGCGCGACGATCGCCAACATGGCTCCCGAATACGGCGCGACGATGGGTTTCTTCCCGGTCGATGACGAGACGCTCAACTATCTGCGTCGCACCGGCCGCACCGAGAATGAAGTCGATCTCGTCGAACGGTACTACAAAGAGCAGGGCTTGTTCCGCACCGCCGCGTCGCCGACTCCGCGATTCAGCAGCACGCTGGGTCTGGACCTCGCGACGGTCGAGCCGTCGCTGGCTGGTCCGAAACGCCCGCAGGATCGCGTGCTGCTCAAGGACATGCAGAAGACGTGGCGAGATCAACTCGGCAAAGCCTTTGGCCGCACCTCGGCCGGACCGACGGTTGCGGTCAACGACGGCCGCGGAGCCGCGATCACCGACGGAGCGGTTGTCATCGCGGCCATCACCAGTTGCACCAACACCAGCAATCCCAGCGTGATGATCGGTGCTGGTTTGCTCGCTCGCAACGCCATCGCGAAGGGGCTGACCAGTCGGCCGTGGGTGAAGACCTCGCTGGCACCTGGCTCACGCGTCGTCACCGATTACTTGCAGAAGTCCGGCCTGGACGTGTCGCTGAATGCACTCGGCTTCAACACGGTCGGCTATGGCTGCACGACCTGCATTGGCAACAGCGGCGCGCTGCCCGACGCCGTCTCGCAGGCGGTGACCGACGGCGATCTCGTCGTCTCGGCAGTGCTCTCCGGCAATCGCAACTTTGAAGGCCGAGTCAACGCGCAGGTGAAAGCGAACTATCTCGCCAGTCCGCCGCTCGTCGTGGCCTATGCGATCGCTGGAACGACCGACATCGACCTCACGACGCAGCCGCTCGGCCAAGGCAAGGACGGCAGCGACGTGTACCTCAAAGACATCTGGCCGTCGCAGGCCGAAGTGGCGCAGACGATCAACGCGTCGATGTCGCCGGAGACGTTTCTCAACGAGTATGGCAACGCGACCAAAGGCCCCGTCGAATGGCAGTCGATCCCGACCAGCACCGGCGACCTCTACGAATGGGATTTGCAGAGCACCTACATCCAAGAGCCGCCGTTCTTTGTCGAGATGCCGGCGACTCCCGCGCCGATCAAGTCGATCACCGGAGCACGCTGTCTGGTGAGCGTTGGCGATTCGGTCACGACCGACCACATCAGCCCGGCTGGCTCGATCAAGAAGGATTCCCCCGCCGGCAAGTTCCTGTTGGACAGCGGTGTCGGTGTCGCCGACTTCAACCAATACGGAGCGCGCCGCGGCAACGACCGCGTGATGACTCGCGGCACGTTCGCGAACATCCGCTTGAAGAACCTGCTGGCTCCCGGCACCGAGGGCGGTGTCACGAAATACTTTCCGACCGGCGAGATCATGCCGATCTACGAGGCCTCGCTGAAGTACAAGCAGACCAACACGTCACTCGTCGTCCTCACCGGAGCCGAATATGGCACCGGCAGCTCGCGCGACTGGGCCGCGAAGGGGACGTATCTGCTCGGCATTCGCGCCGTCATCGCGACCAGCTTCGAACGCATTCACCGCTCGAACCTCGTCGGCATGGGCGTCCTGCCGCTGCAATTCCGCGAAGGCGAATCCCGTGAGTTCCTGGAACTCGACGGCACCGAAACCTTCGAGATCGCCCTCGACGACAACCTCAAACCGCGTCAAGCCGTGGAAGTTACGGCCAAGAAATCCGACGGCAGCGTCGTCCACTTCGTGACGACTTGCCGAATCGACACGCCAGTCGAGGTCAAGTACTACCGCAACGGCGGCATCCTCCACACGGTGTTGCGTGATTTGGCGAAGAGCTGACCATTCATCGAGATCGACAATGGCCTCAGTCAGTAATACAGACCGTCTTCGGCCGCTGGGGCTGGTGTCGAATTGTTGGAAAGTCCAATTGGATTCCGGCAGCGGACTCGATTCGTTGATCGCTGAAGCTGTGCAGCGAGAACTGACAGTCATCGAACTGCGTCAAGGGAGTCTCGGTGAGTACGAATCTGAGACAACGTTTGTGCCTCAGGCAGATCGCTTGGCCGACTTGGCTCGCCGCTTTCGGGATGTGCGGTTCAATGTGGCGTTGAGCTTGCCGTGCTTGAAAGGTGCGTTGTCGCGAGTGGATTCACTGTTCCTCGCGGGACGTTCAGCGGCGGTGGCGCTGGCGAATGAGCAGTCGCCACATCTGCGACTGGTCGACTTGCAAACTCGGCCAGAGCAGTGTTCGGAGTTGTCGGTCGAGGCTGCCGCTCACGGGGTGGTCGAACTGACCGAGGCGATGATCGAAGTCGAGGGATTACTCTCGATTGAACACTCTCGACAACCGTGGCCGTGGTTTGATTCGGTGATGAATGCGGCGCGTCGCCGATTGGGCAAGCGAGGTTCGCGGCTACGACTCTGTTTTGATCCGTGCAATCTGTTGCTGACGGAACAAGCAGAGGAGGTCGCGGGGATCGTTGAGTCGGTTCGACCAGAGGACGTGTCGATGATTCACGTCAAGCAGCGGAAGGACGGGCAAGTCCAACCGCATGTCGGAGATGGAGACCTCGAATGGCCGAGACTCTTAAAAACGCTGAGTCAGCGAGGCCATCCCGGGCCGGTGTTGTTCGAGATTGCGCCGCATGTTGATGTGTGGGCAAATCTGGAGAATGGCATCGCTCGGCTGTTCGGTGCGACACAGAGATGAATCGCCGTACTCCAAAGAAAAAGCCGAAGGAACACAGACGAGTTCCTTCGGCTTTCGAGTTTCAGCACGAAGCCAGGGGCTTAGCGACGGCCGTAGCCGCCACCTCCACCACCACCTCCGCCGTAGCCGCCGCGGCCACCGCCACCGCCGCCTCCACCGTAGCCACCACGGCCGCCGCCACCACCACCACCACCGCGCTCTTCGCGGGGGCGGGCTTCGTTGACGGTCAACGGACGTCCGCCGTGATCCTTCTCGTGCAGGCCGCGGATCGCTTCGTTGGCGGAGTTATCGTCCCCCATCTCGACGAATCCGAAACCTTTGCTCCGACCGGTGTCCCGATCCTGGATGACTTGAGCGCTCTGCACCGTGCCGAATTGGCCGAACAGAGTTTCCAAGTCTGAGCTCGTCACTTCGTAGCTCAAATTTCCAACGTACAACTTCTTTCCCACTTGCTCGCTCTCCCAAAAATCATTGTCGGCCCTGCGGACTTTCCGGGCCGAATCGAAAGGAGCCAAATGTGGTGGCTCACCAGGTGGGCAAGGCGATGGAGAAAGCAGCAAGCGATTCAGAAGAACCAACGCAGCGAGTCGTCGTCAAACCAACCGGGGAGCAATATAAGCACACGTCCGTCGAACCGCGAGCGCAAGACCGGTCCATTTTGATCGCCGGGGATTCTCGCAAAACTGATGAGCGGCATGTCATCCCAACGATTTCAGCGACGAGGCCAGTTCACGCAACAGCGTGGTAATGTCGTCGCGCGTGTTGTAGCCGTGGATGGCGACTCGCAACCGTCCGGCGTGGGACATGACGTGGATCCGCTGGGAACGCAGCCGTTGGGCGATCGCTTCGGCGGCGGGATGCCGGAAGGCGATGATCCCGGCGACGAGCGATACGTCTCGCGGCGTCAGGAGCTCGACCGGCAACTTGGCAATTTCCGCAAGGCACTCCTCGACCAAAGGTTGAGCGAATTGATTGATCGCCGCCACTCCCACAGTTTTGTGATACGCGAGTGCCGCGCGAATCGCGTAGATCGCGGGAAAGTTCGGCATTCCGACCGCGAAGCCAGGGGCCCCCGGTTTGCTCACGGCACGAGCGAATCGTGCCGCCCCGAAGGCGTCTTCCAAGTTGAACCAGCCGCCGGCCGGCACATGCCAATCGGACGCTCGCGCGGATGGCACTCCGACCAGTCCGCCGCCGTGGCTGGCCAGAATCCATTTGTGAGTGCTGCTGACGATCAAATCCGCTCCGGCTAAATCGAGCGGAATGCGACCCAAGGCTTGAGTGACATCGACCGCCAACAGGGCAGAAGAATGACGACGCACTGCCTCAACGACCGCCGGCAGCGACAGGCGGAATCCATTGAAGAAGCTCACCTTCGACACCGTCACGAGGCGAGTCTTTGAGGTCAGCAATGGGACCAAGTCCTCGACTCGCAGTGCTCCGTCGCGAGATTTCCAAAGGCGAACATTGGCGGGACAGGTCGGCAACAACCACGGTGTCGCACCGGCGGGGAAGTCGAGATCGTTGATGACGACTTCATCTCCCTCGCGCAACTGCAACGCCAGTGCCGCAAGGTTATACGCTTCGGACGAACACGAGCAGATGCCGATCTCGGCCGGCGTCAGGCCATACAACTCGGCGACAAGAACTTTCGTTTCTTCGAGCGTCGCGAAGTGTCGTTCGCGGCCGTCCATGCCGAGTTGCTTGTCGCGGAAGTACTGATCGAGCGCCTCGCGAACTTCCAGTGAAGGAATCCCTTCGGCGGCGCTGTTGAGATAGACCATTTCCGCCAGCGACGGAAACGAGCGACAACGAGATTCCGCGGTCAGCATTTGGCAAGCTCCTCATTCAAAGACCAATGAAGCACGGCGTCGGGATCGTAACACGGACTCCTCCAAAATCGCGACTCGCGGCAACCATTGTCAACAAATGCGCTGTCGTCGCCCTGATTGCGAAAAGAGCTCGAACTTTGTTGATTGCAGAATGACGATCCGGCGGTCGCAGCATCGCCACCCTACGGTTTCGGAATTCGTGCCAAGTCGCTTCGTCCCTCAACGAGCATGTATTCCGAGTCACCGGCAACATTCAGAAAGGTCTGCTCGCGGCCGGATGGCCAACGGACGGAAAGCGATTCCACGATGAGGTCGTCGCCAAGCCCGAAGAGCAGTTGTCGCTGATTGCTCGCTTGATACCCGTCACCGGCGGTCAATTGCTTCGTCCGTGTCTGACCGGCCGCCGTGATTTTCACAACCGCACCGATCGCATCTCGATTGGACTCGACTCCGCGTAGCTGAAGAGCCAGGAAGTGTCCCGTTTCGGCCGTTTGATTCGTGACCAGGCACGCAGGCGAATTGAGATTGGAAACCACGAAATCCTCGCGTCCGTCCCGATTCCAATCGAGCCGAGCGAGACCTCGGCCCAGAAGCTCCTGTTGAAAGTAGTCACCAGTTTGCTCAGCCGGCAACTCGGCAAACCGGCCGGCCCCCAGATTTGCGAAGCACTGAGCCTGCATCCGAAACGGGATGCCGTGCGAGCGAAAATCGTCGACGTGACCGTTGGCGACCACTAAGTCCGGCCAGCCATCGAGATCACCGTCGATAAATTGCGTGCCGAATCCCAGTTTGGCCAAGCTCGGTTCTTTCAGTCGGGCAGTGTTGGAAATGTCGCAAAATCCTCCACCCGATAACTGTCGGTAGAGCACGTTGTATTCGTTGTAGAAATTCGTCACGAAGAGGTCGGTCAGTCCATCTCCGTCCGCATCATCAGCCGCGACACCCATACTGGCTTGAGCTTTTCCGCCGAGATCAAAAGCACAGCCGAAAAGGATTCCCTGTTCCAAAAAACTCGGAACCTCCGATGGATTGGCGGTTCGATTGATGAAAAGAAAGTTGGCCGTGGTGTCGTTGGCGACGAGCAGACTGAGCCGACCCGTGCCATCAAAATCTCCGGCCACAATGCCCAGCCCTTTCCCATCGGGAGCGTGAATTCCCGCCTGAGTGCTGATGTCCGCGAACGTTCCGTCGCCGCGATTGAGGAAAAGGCGATCCTGTTCGGCTTGGAAGACCGCCGGAGAACACGTTCGCGGTGAGTTGTCACGCTGTTTGTCGTGGCAAATATGCTCAAAAGGCTCGCGACCCGACAAGTAGGTCACATCGTAGATTTCTGGCAGGGCATCTCCATTGAGATCCGCGATCAAGCCGCTCGTCGACCAGCCTTTGGCAGTCAAACCGCATTCGATCGTGACGTCCATAAACGTACCGTCTCCACAATTTCGAAACAGACGGTTCGAGCCGATGTTGCAAACATAGAGATCGGGAAAGCCATCCGAATCATAATCTCCGACCGTGGCGCCATGACTGAAACTGGCATCACCCAAATGTGTCTCCTCCGTCACATCGACGAATCGATTGTTGCCCAAGTTCCGGAACACACGGTCGAGGTATTTCGTTTGGCCAGGCCGCGGCGGCCAGTCACAACCCTGTGTGAAATAGAGGTCAGGCCAGGCATCGCCGTCGTAATCGAGCGCTGCCACGCCGCCGCCTGGACCCTCCCAAATCTGCATTCCGGCGACATTCGGATCGTGGCCGTTGAAGTAAGTAAAATCCAATCCGGCTTCATGAGCGGTGTCTTTAAACTTGATGCCTTTGATCCAGCGAGAACCTGTCAGCAACGGTTCTCGGTCGGCAGTTGGAGTTGGACTTTCCCAGGCTGGTAAAGGGAATTCTGAAAGGTCGAACAATGACGCGAGTTGGCCTTCCGGCAACACCAGCGGAGTGCCGGCGTCAAAGGTCCGCATGAGGCGCTCGGCTTGTCCACGAAGTTCACGTCGGTCTGAGTTCGCGGCGGTTGCCTGCAACCATCCCCAAGTTTCCCAAGGCCTGCCAAGAGCACTACTCAATCGTCCCGCTCGTTCCAACAAATCACTCCGGCGACTGTCGATGTGGATGAGAGCGAGAGTGTCCGAGAGCGCATTCAATTGGTCGGTACGCTGCTGCAACAAGTTTGATCGCTCGTCGTCGCCGAGTCGGTGCAGCAACGCAGTCAACTGATAATGCGCGTGTCGCAGATTGGGATCGAGACGAATGGCCTCGAGATAACACCGGATCGCAACATTCTGTTCATTTCGTTTTTGAGCGAAGCGTCCACGAACGTCCCAAATGTCAGGATGCTCGTCAGCCGCGTTCGGCTGCGACGAATGCCATTTCAGAAAGTCTTCGTCCGTCCCCGCATCAATCAGCGCCCGCCCGAATCCCGCCTGCATGTCGATATCCTGGGGCCGCAAACGGGCGAGCTGTCGGTACAAACTCAAAGCCTTCGTCGATTCGTGGCGAAACAGCGAGAAACGAGCGGCAGCTTGCAGGAGGCACGGGTCATCGAGGCTTGGCTGGGCGAGATGATCAACCAATTCCGGATTCTCGAACACTTGTTCGACGTCCCCCAGCAGCGCGAGTTCGTGCGTGTCAAATTGCCCGGATTTGACGATCTCCAAATAGAATCGACTTGCCTCCAATCGTCGTCCGGCAAGTGCCAGCAGGGTCGACAGTCGCTTCCTAGCCAGCAGGCTTTTGGGATCAACTTCCAATATGCGGCGGAATCGCCGCTCCGCCTCGGTCAGTCGATGGAGTTGAAACAACAAGTCTCCGGCATTTCCGATCGCGTTCAAAGCGGAAGCGCTGCCGTCATCCGTAACCTGTTCCAACTGAGCAAGTGCCTCTTCGAAGCGATTCAGCCCCAATTCAATCTCGGCCGCAGCTAGGCGAACCTTTGACGATTTGGGATACAGTGCTACGGCACTCAGTGCGATGCGGTGAGCCTCTTCCAAATCGCCGCGCAGTGAAGCCTTCCTGGCGGCTGATAATAGGTACACAGCCGAGGGATTCCACGCCCGTTTCGCCAAGACGCTTCCCGCGGCGATCGCGACAATTGCAAAAACGGCGAACCAATATCGTCTCGTAGTTACGATTTGATTCTTCATTGCTCGCCATAGCAGTCGCAGAGCAATCACCGCTCTTTACGGAAATCACACGGCTCAAGTTTGTCCGTAAATAACGGCGCGACACAATTGTTCGTGGACGGTCTACCCTACTTCGAATCCAACGGAATGTCGAAGGAACCACCTCCTGGCATCACTGTGTATTGCAACTTTACTTTTCCGGTGGCGTATTTGAGCGGGATCATGTCCCGCGCTCCGGACATCATGGGTGGTTCCTTTGAATTGGCAGGCACCAGCGATCCATCGGGCTTGACCATCCGGGTTACGTAAACAGTGTAGTCCCCGGGAATGACGCCCGGACGGCTCTTCCCATTCCCGATGTCCGTAACGAGCTCATATTTCCCCGATGCATCGACCACTCCTGCCGCGCCGTGAAATCCTCTGTCCGAAATGGGCGCGAACCGAACGACGGCACCCTCAAGCAGTTTTCCATCCAGTGTCACGGTCCCTGTCACCTTTACGGTGTCCGGCAAATTCGGCGGTGGAGATGATCCGTCCGAACAGCCGCTGACAACCAGCAGTGAAGATGCAATGAGACATCCAAGAAAACAACGCGACATCGCAGTCCTTAATTCCACCTAAACGGCGAATAAATTCTGAAATCATTAAAATCATCAGGCAACCGGTCAGCCGTCGGAACCAATCCACCACGCTCAGCGACCGATTCGTTCGTTTGGATTCAGTAAGCGACAAATGCCACCGCAGCAAGACGAATTCCGATTTGTATGCACTCTCCTAGAAAGTACCGACGACTTTGCCATCCGAACTCCGGGAAAGATATGTCAGTGTGGTGTCACTGATGTTCTGATTAATGAAGCGAACAGCACCGTCACCCATCAACATATGGCAGCCACCCGAATGAAGGCTCCCTCCAGCAGCCCAGTTTAACAATCGGCCCGGTCTAATATAATCGTTTGGATTGTACGCCGGTCCTGGCCATGCTGCATTTGCATTTCCCCATTTGTTAATCCCAACGTGCCAGGGCATGTCGAGTGCGATACCGACTTGCACATGTCCGGCGTGCCCCCACGTGGGTGGGACGCCGTTCCAAACATTCCGAACTGTTTCAGTAACAAAGGCTGTATTACTTGACCCATCTGTACAGCTCCTCATACTCGAACTGGAGTTATTTGCAAACATCGATCTTTGATCGGCTGGCCAGCAATTCGAATTCATGGCACACCCCTGGTAATAGTACTCGAGATACTGGACGTTGAAGTCGTAATTCGTGCGAGCTCCACCCGTAGTCGTGGCACTGATGGAATAGTATTGGTTGGTGCTGTCGTAGAAATAGGGATTCCCATCGGTCGGGCATTCAAATATGGAAAGCCTCGTTTTCACAATTCTGGCGTTAACGAGGTCAGGATTCCCCTGCATGTCTGCGAGGCCATAAGCACCATACACATACGACCAACTAGCGGCCGACTTGTGGTCATATTGCTTGTACAAGGGACCCTGGTCTAGGTTCGGCAAAAGCATCGTCCAACCGCTGGCGTTGGTATATTTCTCTGGCGACTTCGGCGTCGGATTTCCGTAGCTCCAGCCAACATGCCCCACATTGAGTCGCGCTGGTGGGAAGAGCTTGGCGGAGTCATGGTAGTTGTGCAGCGCGAGGCCAAGTTGCTTGAGGTTGCCTCGGCACTGAGTTCGACGGGCAGCCTCACGAGCCTGTTGCACAGCCGGGAGCAGCAATGCGATCAAGACGGCGATAATCGCGATGACCACCAACAGTTCGATGAGTGTGAACGCTTTTCTACGAACTTTGGACCCGGGCATCAGAAGTCTCCGAAAACAAAATATTTGAAAAAAAGGCTCGCACACAAGGCTGAAAAAACAAAGTTGATTTATGGCTCGGCGTCTATGATCGCAACATTGTTTTTGGAGTTCTACAGAAGTGTACGAGGCAACGACAATTGGCTCAACGGTAATCGTTCACGGAGTCTAAAAACGATCTCGCGTCATTTGGGTTTTTCTGCGATCAGTGTGTGATGTCGTCGGTCGTCACGGAAGAACTGATTGCGAGACAATCGCCTGAGGCTCAGGCGATCATTCGGTTGTTGCTGGCCGAGATT
>CAMDRI010000026.1 GCA_945906725.1 Candidatus Kuenenia stuttgartensis
ACGCCGTCCGAAGTGGCTGAAGCTCAGCAATTGCTGCAACGGCTGATCGACGGACTTAGTTCTGCGATCTTGGGACAACCGGAGTTGATCGAGCAGGTCGTCATCTGCCTGTTGGCTCGCGGGCACATCCTGCTGGAAGGCTTGCCGGGGCTGGGCAAGACCGAGTTAGTCAAATCGTTGTCAGCATTGCTGGGGCTGACTTCGCGGCGCGTGCAGTTCACTCCCGATTTGTTGCCCAGCGACATCATCGGATCGCCGATCCTCGAAGAGCAAAATGGCAAACGGACGCTGGTTTTTCATTTCGGCCCGATCTTTGCCAACCTCGTGCTGGCCGATGAAATCAACCGTGCGACTCCGAAGACGCAGTCTGCGCTGCTCGAAGCGATGCAGGAGCACCGCGTGACGGTGCTCGGCGAAACGCATCCGTTGCCGCAGCCGTTCTTCGTGCTGGCTACGCAAAACCCGATTGAATTGGAAGGGACATATCCGCTGCCGGAGGCTCAAGTCGATCGTTTCACATTCAAAATCAACGTGCATGGTGTCAGCAGCGAGACGTTGCAGCAGATCATCAGCACGCGGAAACGGGGGCAGCCTCCCGCATTGTCTGAGGTCATGTCGGCCGTCGAACTTTCTCGGTTGTTCGATTTGACCGACCGGGTTCATCTTCCCGAAGCGGTCTCGAATTACATCGCGCGGTTAGTCACGGCGACGCATCCGCAACAGCAGGACTCGCCCGACGAGGTCAAGAAGTTCGTGAAGTACGGAGCGTCGCCGCGTGCGGCGATCGCACTGGCAAACACCAGTCGCGCAGCCGCGATCCTGTCCGGGAAGCCGAACGTAGGGTTTCATGAGGTCCAAAAAGTGGCTCCATGCGTGCTCGGACACCGGCTGATCCTGGACTATTCCGCTCGTCTTGAAGGTTGGACGCCTCCCAAGATGGTCGATTTGCTGATCAACCGCATCGCCGAAGTGGCCCATCAGTTTCCTGCGGATATGCGAGCATGACGAATCGCAAGAATTGGTCATTAGTTATTGGTCGTTGGTCATTGGTCATTGGACTGCTCTTGGCTGTTGCGCATTGCTCGGTCTTGCCGGTGCTGGCGTCTGGCGAAACGTTTTCGCTAGTCGGCCATGACTTGCAGATTGATGTCGATTCGCGCTGGGCCGGTTGTGGACAGGGCGGGTATTGCCCGGTGCGAGTGCGCGTGGTGAATCGCGGGCCGACTCGCACGCTGACGTTTCGCATCGCCAAGACGTACCAGTCGGTCGTCGGCGTGCGGCAGACAATCGAGGTACCACAGAACGCGGCGTTGGCCATCACGCTGTCGGTGCCGATGGTCAATTCCTCGAACAGCGCCGAACTCCGCGTCGAAGAGTCCGGTGGCGTTTTAAAGAACATGAAACACAGCATCGGGCTGCCGGAGGCCAATGTTGACGAATTGGGTTGCCCTGGCCTGCTGGTGGTGACTCCCGGCGTTGTCGATTTGCAACCGTTCGAAGATGGAGCGACCACTTTTTGTCAAACAGCGGGTGGCACCGTTGGAGCGAGCCTGAGTGGGGGGGGCTACCATGGCGGTTATCGAACTTCAAATTGCGTCGCGCTGCCCTTTAACTCCTTGCCCGGTTCGTGGATCGACTACAGTGGTCTCGACATCGTTTCGATTCCGCTCAGCGAGTTGAACAAGCTTCCCAAGAGAAGTCGCGCGGCGTTGATTCAATGGACCCGTTGTGGCGGAACATTGCTCCTGACGGCTGCCGGTGACGTGGAGTCCGCGAGCGGCGTGTCCGCGATGTTGCTCGCCGACGATTCGACTTCGAGTGGTGCTTGGATATTGACTGAGCCGAAACTCTCCGACCGCGATGTCGCGCAGATCGTGCATCAAGATACCAGCGGAGGAACGACCACTGTCAGTGCCCCGACGACTGGTCCCGGCGAATGGTCGCGCGAGGCGATTCCGTTTCGCGTGGCCGACATCGGATTCGGCAAGCTGGCTCTGTTTCGCGGTGAGCCGTTTCCCGGCACAGCTCAGGATTGGTTCTGGCTGCTGAAATCCGTGGGCGGAATGTCGCGCTGGGATTGGGGCAAACGGCACGGCGAGTCGTCTCGCATTGGGACGAGCGATTTCTTGCTCTTCCTCATTCCAGGAATCGGTGGCGTGCCGGTCGTGATGTTTCTGGTGCTGATCACGATCTTCGCCGTGGTGATTGGCCCGCTGAACTATTTCGTTCTGGCTCGCCGCAAGCAGCTCCACTTGCTGCTGCTGACGATTCCTGGCGTCGCGTTGATGACCAGTTTGCTGCTGTTTAGTTACACGATCGTCGCTCACGGTTTCAACGTGAAGGCCCGTTGCCGCAGCCTGACGTTCATCGATCAAGCCTCGCAGTCGGCAGTGACGTTTGGTCGACTCAGCCTGTATGCCGGGCAAGCGCCATCAGCAGGCATGCAATTTTCTCGCGACACAGCGGTGTTCCCGATCTGGCCAGAAAACGAACAGTTTGAGTCCGGCCAAGTGGATTGGACCAACTCGCAGAATCTCACGTCGGGCTGGCTGCGATCGCGGACGCGCACGCAGTTTCTGACCGTCGGACATCGCACTGAGCGTGGCCGCTTGGAAGTGACCTCTTCAAGCTCGGACAAGCTGACCGTCGCGAACGGATTTGAGTGGGGCTTCGAGCCGCTGGTCGTGATCAACGAGCAGGGTCGATTGTTCGTCGGCCAGAGCGTTCCAGCGGGAGCGAGCATCGATCTGCAACCTGCAACCGAGGACGAATTGAACGACGGCGCCACCGCGTTGCAACGTTACCCTCTCGAACTTCCGACCGGACTGGCGAACGCCGGTTCTCCGTCCGCAAATTTTTGGGAGCCTCCGCGGCCGATTCGAAGTGCGATTATTTACGGCTATGGATACGGCAGCGCCAGTTGGCACCACCACGAGAGCTTGATGGAAATCGCTAGCGTACGACTTCGATCAGGTGCAGTCGTTCCAGGCGGCGTGAGTGCGGAGTACTCGCCGGTTCCGCGCACTTTCTATGGATTGGCAACTCAAACACCGCACATTGAACTGGGTGTTCCCAAAGCCTCGGAGATCAACAGCCTGCACATGGTGATGGGACGCTGGTGACTCGAAGATCAGCTTGCGTCCGAAACATTTTTCGTGGCCGCATGCAACTGAATGACGACGCCGTCTAAAAACGTGGCCAGACGCTTGGCGGAGGATTGAGCTTGTTCGCGTAATCGCCACATGTCTTTCGCGGCAGACGGACGCTTCCACAACGCACCGATCGCCGCACCGAAGCGCACGCTGCCGGTCGCGCCCACAATGCTCAAAATTTCCGGAGGCAAATCGCAAGAGAGGTCGTCACTGATGACTCGCACTGCCAGAAACCGCGTCTTGTGCTCGCGAGCCACCTGTGCGACCGCGAGACTCTCCTGATCGACTGCGAGCGCCGCGTGTTGTTCGGCAAGTTTCCGTTTCAGCTCAACCGTGCGGACGATGTCGTCCGCCGTCAACAGCCGGCCGATGAACAGTCCGCGTGCCGGATCGGCTGGCATGTGCAAATCGATTTGCAAACTCTGGCCGTGCTGATCGACGATGGAATCTGCGACCAGGATAGATCCCACCGGGATGTCGGCCTGTAAGGCTCCGGCAAAGCCACACGACAGCAACCATCGCGGTGAGTGCCCTTCGATCATCGCTTGCGTCGCTCGGCGGGCTCGCGCAAAGCCCATACCCGATTCCACGATGGCGATGCGAATCCCATCGTAATGCCCGCCTCGAAACGTGAAGTCGCCTCCCGTGTATTTCTTGACCTTCTGGCAACGATCCATGAACGCGTTCAACTCGATCGGCAGCGCACACACGATTCCAATGTCGGCATGTGCGAAGTCGGCGGCAGCGGTGTGTGATTCAGGCATCGGTGGTTTTACTCAGCGAGTCGTTGCGGTTTGTTGTGCGGGAGACTTCGCAAAGGCGTCATAGTCGCTCGGCGAAAGTGCGCCGCGGAAGCCGCAATGGAACGAACTGGAGTTCACATCCCCCTTCATGCGAGTGGCACAGCGATATCCGCGACAATAATTATCGTTGCACATGAACGAGCCTCCGCGCTGAACACGTTTGGGAATCTTCGGTTCATTCGGGTCCAGGCTATCTCGCGGGCCGCGCGGATTACGGCGTGGGCTGTCCAAGTAATAAGCAGGCTGATACCAATCCGAGCACCATTCCCAGACGTTGCCGACGATGTCGTGCAGACCATATCCGTTTGGAGGAAACGATTTGACTGCTGACGTGAAACGGTGGCCGTCTTGCACGTCATGCTCTTCGGGAAACTCTCCTTGCCAGAGATTCGCACGCCAGCGATCACCGTCCTGCAACTCATTGCCCCACGGGTATTCCTGTTGATGGCGGCCACCGCGCGCGGCAAACTCGAATTCCGCTTCGGTCGGTAACCGCTTGCCCGCCCACTGGCAATAGGCAACGGCATCGGACCAAGCGACGTGAACGACCGGATGATCCAGCTTGTCGTCGATGCCCGAATCCGGGCCGTGCGGATGCCGCCAATTGGCACCCTCCTGAATCCTCCAAACCGCGTGAGCCCAGTCTGGGTTGGAAGGGTGGCGGATACGCCTCACCAGTTCGCGATCGAAGTTGGGATTAAAACAAATCGATCCCGCAACCAAGTCTTCATCCCTGATGAGGCTGGGATCGACCACGCCGGAAAAGTCTTCTCGCGTCGGAGTCTTCTCGGCCAAGGTGACGTAACCGGTGGCGTCCACGAATTGTTGGAACTCAGCGTTGGTGACTTCGGTGGTGTCGATCCAATAGCCGGATAACTCGGTCTCATGGACTGGTTTCTCATCCTCTTGACCATCGCGGCTCCCCATCAGGAATTTGCCGCCGGGGACCCAAACCATTCCCGACGGCGCAGGACGGGGCTCTTTTTCGGCCTGAGCCACTTGCTTGCCAGGTTCGGCGGTGAGGGGCGGAGCCAACAGACACCACGACATCACCGCTCCGGAGAACAGCAGCGCAATCAGGGACAGAATCACACGCGGAGTCGACATGGCTGCAATCCAAATATCAGTCGTTGTGACGTCGTTGACCAAAGGTCGTCGGCTAGCGCACGCCTCACGGACCAACAGTCGTTGCAGGATATCACGCTGGGCGGCGGCTCGCACTGTGGCGACCGTGAATCCGATGACCGTGAATCAGGCAGCGATTCGCGAGCTGTAATAGTGGCACAACGCCACGGCGAACGCATCCGCCACGTCGTGCGGTTCCAGCAGACGATCCAAGCCGAGTTCGGTTTTGATGGCTCGCTGTATTTGATCTTTGCTCGCCTTGCCGCTGCCGGTGAGCAACTTCTTGACCTGCGTCGGTGTGTAATGCACGACCGGAATGCCATGTTCGACGGCGGCCGACAGAATCGCGCCTCGAGCATGAGCCATCAACAGCGCCGATTTCGGATTCTTGACCAACGAAAACACTTGCTCGATCGCCAGCACGGTCGGCTGAAATTCGTCCAGAACCTCACAGAGTCCGGAAGCGATTTCATGCACCCGCTCGGCCAGCGAGAGACCGCGCGTGGACCGAATCACGCCCCCCTCAAGCAGCAACGGGCCGCGCGAAGTTCGCTCCAACAGAGCATAACCAGTCCGATTCAAGCCCGGATCGATGCCCAAAAATCGTGGCGAAACACTCATCCGTGAGATTTCCCTCGGCGGTCGAACCTAGCTGCTGCTGCCAGTTCCCGAAGCCGACTTTGTCTTGCCTTTGGCTGGAGCCTTCTTCGTCGCGGAAGATTTCTGATCTTTTTTCAGCGAATTACCGCCGCCCATGCCAGACTGCATCATTCCACTGCTCATCATCGAACCGGAGTTGTCACCTCCCGCGAGATTTTTCAAATCGCCGCCGGCTTTGTCCTCTGCTGGACGGTCCTTGAGCCGAGCACGAATTCCACGACGTTCATTCTCCACGATTCCTTCAGCAACGCTTCGCTCGTCTGTCGCAGTCTTGGTATCCAGGATCGCCAATTGGCCGTAGCGATCAACGATCAAGGCTTTATCGGCGGACGTCAACTGCTTCAATTTCTTTTCATCCAATTTCAGGTCAGCGTGTTCAGCGGGATCAAACCCCGCCACTGTCGGAGCCGCGGCGACATCTGCCAACAGACTGCCGGTGAAGACTGGAACTTCTTCCTCTTTCAAGGTGTCATTCGCCGGACGATAAACTTCGGTCTTCGGACATCGTCCGCCGATGAACTGTCCGAGCTGCAATTTTTCGACCTTTGCGGCGATTGTGGTGCCCGCTTCCGAGAACCATTGATACACGTCGATGTTCGCACTGGGCAGCCCCGTATCAGTTGATCTCGATTTCTCCGCCTTCGCCAGAAAAATGCGTTGCTCTTCGGGCACGAAGACATGCGGAGTCGGCTCGCTCCAGGGTGTGACGCGAGTTTCGCCGGCTGCGATCGACTCGTCCACCAATTCCTCGACAGGACGTTTGAAGTTTGGGTTGAGTAACGTCAACCGCACGCGATACCGATACGCATTGCCGGGAGTGACTTGAAAATCGAAATAACGGAACAGCAGATACTTTGACAGGAGACCGTTTCCTGTCCGGTCCATCTGTTCGGTGAGGCTGCTCATTGCACCTCCCAATTCTTGCATACCACCAGCATTGGCGAAACTTGGATTGAAGGACTGCATGCCGCCGGTTTGTTTCATCTGGCTGGAAATGTCGCTGCTCATTCCCTGCACCTGGCTCGAAAACTGTCCACGCAGGCCGCGAGCATCATGCACTTTCCCGGCGAATCCTTTTTTGGCGAACTTGTCTTCCACTTTTTTATTGGCAGCCTCTTCCACCAACCGATCATTCAATTGAGCCTGAAGCTCTGCTTGCGCGTCGGTCATCGTCTTGATGAGCGGGTGGGACGCCCACTTGTTCCACTTGCCGATCACGCGTCGCGGCAACGGCATCGTGAAAACGTTGTCGGTGTACACGGGATCGACCAAGTCGGCATCGAACTCAATTCGGTCCAACAGATCGAGGGTGGCCTGCAGATCCACCTTTTCCCAAGGACCGGACCAGGTCTTGTCACCAGCTTGAGCCACTTGTCGTTCCACCTCGAAATCCAAAAAGTTGATGCGGCCCGCCGCCTGCTGTCTCTGCTCGTGCATCGTCTTGATCAGTTCTTCCAACTGGTCGCCCAAGGGGAAAATGGCTCGGACAGAAACGAATCGATTGCCGCGAGTATTCAAAGTCGGGGCACTCTGCGCCGAATTACCCAACATTTGGTTCATTCCACCGGCACCACCACCAGCCAGATTTTTGTAGGAACTCGCGGAAGCTCCGGCACCAGCGGCTCCAGCGCCGTCGTTGACCGCCGCTGTAGCGCCGTTACCAGCCCCGGCTCCACCCCGCGCTGTCGCATCATTTTTAGCTCCCTTGACGGCAAACTCATCGTCGTCGTCTGCGGCGAGTTTCTTTGCAGCCTCGGATCCATCGATCGCGGTGGCCACCGATGGTTGCGATTGTTCCTGAGGCGGTTGCTCAACGATCACCGCTTTTCCAAAGTCCGCGATGGGCTGAATCGGCGCGAGCCATTTCGGTTCACTGATCTTAATTAACGTGGGATACATGGGCCAAAAAAAGTCAGTCGAATACTGGTAGCGTCCCGGCTCCAACGGCGATTGGAGCGTCTGCACCGCCTGCATAATTTCCGCCGGTTTGTATTTGTTCTGCTCTTCCAGAGTAAAAGTTGAGTTCTGGATGTTCCGTTCGCCAGTCTCGACTTTGTCCTGGAATTCCTGGGGAAGTTTGTCGTAGCGGGCCCAACTGGTGAAGCCCAATTGAGTCACGACGAACAGGCCAATCATTCCCAGAACCAACTTTTCGCCGTGTTCGATCAGGGCTTGCTTGTAGTTCACACCTTTGATTTTTGCCAAAAGGTTTTTCATGACTGACTCTCTTTCCGTTGCGACCAATGAGTGACCGGCCGGAACGATTTTTGAGAATGAAGGACCGTGATCGAAAAGGAATCGTTCTTGGGTCGGGTACTACTTTGTCTCGGGTTCTGATTTGTCGGGCGTATCAGTTTTTGGCGGAGTTTTTTCGACTGGAGGTTTGTCCGATTCTGAGTCGGCCTTTTCCGGTTTGACAGGTTCTGATTTAGGTGCATCGGGGTCGTCCGGCTTCTTGGATTCCTCCCCCGTCCCTTCCGTTGGTTCGGTAGTTGTCGGCTTCGACTCTGTCGTGTCGGTCTCAGCCGTCGCTTCCGATGGCGGCTTCAAATTCTCAGGAGTCGCTGCCAATCCCGGGACTGGAGTCGCGGAATTCGGCGGAGCTGCTTGTCCGGCATCCGGTATCGCAGTAGGCGGCTTATACAACGTCCAAACTCCAAGGATTGCCACATGAGCCAAATTGGGATCAGCCATCGCCGCCGCAGAACCAGATCCGCTCGTTCCCGATCCCGAACGTCCGGTTGCTCCGCCCGATACCGATTTCCCAAAGCCCGAACTCGATCCGTCATTTTCGGCAAGACCCGTCGTGGCTGGTGCTGATACACCAGCGGCACCGGAGGATGGCTTGGACCCACCACCCAAGCCTGCCGCACCACCACCAAAGCCTGCCGCACCACCACCAGCCATGGGGCCACCGGCACCGCCGGAGGTATTCCCCGAATCCGAATACCACACCTGATGCACACGAATGATCTCGACCGGGTACGGCGAGTCCATCAGTTCGGCCAGCAGGTCCGGCACCTTGCGATGATCCATCACCAGCTTGATGTAGAAGCCCCGTCGCTTGTACGGCTGATTTTCAACGAAGTCGATGTAGTGTTTGACATCAGGCTTTGTTCCCCCGCTGCCATCACTCGCGTTTCCATCAGCAGGACCGCCAGGGTTAGAACTAGCAGCACCCATGCCACTCATGCCAGACGAATTGGAGCCAGTACCACCTTCCGATGAAACGGCGAACTCTTCTGCCAAATTGATGTCAGCGGACTGCGTGCCGGATTCCGTCCGTGGTACATCTCCACCACCTCCAAAACCACTCGCACCCATCCCGCCCATCCCACCCATGTCACCACCGCCGCCGCCACTCTGCATTCCACCAGATGTTGCCGCAGCAGCTTCGCCCGTGGACTTCGTGCCGCCAAACAACTGGATCTTGACCAACTGTTTGATGAACGCGTCCCCTTGCGAAATCCCGTTCGCATTCATTCGCCGAATCGCGTGTAGCAATTCCGTTTGCAGCCAGATGTCTTCTTGAGCATTCCAGATGTCCAAAAACGACGGTTCAAAATTCTCCGAACCCATCTTGCTTGACTGATGCAGATCCGCCATCGCGAATGCGATCTTGCGACGCTTGTCCGAGTCACGGAGGTTGGTGCCATCGTCCAGGGGATCCACAATTTCCCAAAGAGCACGGATCTGCGATTGGTAGCTCTGAGGATACTTGTAGAGAACTTGATCCCCTTTTTGCTCCTCCGTCAGGTTCTGGAAGTATCCAGCCTTTGCCATAATCGGAGCGATGTCTTTCGGCCAAGACATGCGCTCTTTCTGCTTCACCCACAGTTCCTGATTCGCGCGGATGTTGTGCTGACGTTGCTGTTCGTTGATGACGCTCAACCGCTGGGTCCAGGAGTCATTCGGGACTCCGGTTCCTGGCGGAATGCTGGTGAACGAGCCATCCAGTTTCTTCCAGCGTTCGTCGATCGCAGCGGCGAGATTCCCTTTGGTCATGAAGTAACCGGCCAGCGGCATGATCAAGACGACCAAAAACAGAATCCAAAACTTCTGAGCGAGAATCGGCTTGAGCTTATCCATGGCAACCTCGATTTGGCTGAGTAATTCGCACAGTGATCTCGTGGTCAGATTCTCGAAAAGTCTACTTCGCGGGAACCGCTGGGGCGGTCGTCGTTGAGTTCGGCGATGCGGTTGGCGTCAATGGATTGACGGTCGGGGTGTTGTTTGTGGCATCCGCCGGAACCGCCGCCTCGGCTGCGACTGGCTTCAGGAAATCGACATCGGGGCGTTTGCTAACTACTGTCGGAATCCAGATGAATTGCATCGTGAATTCCGTCCGATCGATCACCTTCATTTCTTCAGTGTCCTTGTTCTGACCATCGACCCCACCCGATGTAGCTGTCGACGAAGGGAGTCCGCCGGCCTTGGGACGACCACCAAACTGTCCAGTACCCGCTGCGCCACCGCCCTTGCTTGCCGCCGCACCTTTTTTCTTCCCCTTCGGATAATAATTGTATGGCTTTGCGGTATCTGATTTGAAGATCGCATGTGTGATCCCCAGTTTCCGAACAGGAACCGGTTTAAGCGTGCCTGGCTGCTGGACTTCAAACTTCTGGAAATTGCTCAGGACGTAGTTCTTTACGTAGGCTTGGCGCTGTTTGGTTTCGTCGTTTGGGTCGTTGCGAAAATGCTCGCCCGAAAGAGTAAAAATGTACCCAGCCTCGCTTGGCGGCGGTTTCTCTTGGTCCTGTTTCAGCATCGAGAGATAGGCGCCGCCTCCCTTTGTTTGAGTCTCTGTAAACCACTTTGAGACGTCGGCATTTTTCTTGGCCGTGACGCTCTTGATGTTGACTCGATTCTTGAGCCATACATCGTTGATGTCCTGTTCGTTCCCCGTGTCACGCGGCAGGCATTCGTTGATCGCGCGATAAACTTCCAGCCACATTTCCCGCGTGTCGATCGCAGTCACCAGCTTTTCACCGTCCCCTTTGGCCGTCTCGAACTCGGTTTTGGCGTCAGAGAACTTTTTCTCATGGTCACCCTTCAGTTTATTCAGGGCTGCGACCTTCTTCTCGACTTCACCGAATTTGGATTCGCTGACGGAGTTGGCCACGTTGCTGTAGCCCGCCGTGGACATCGCCAAACCGAACAGCAGGCTGGCGGCGGTGGCCACAGCCCACGGTTTCTTGCGGCGAATCTTACGAGCGGTCGCGATCTCCGCAGGCAGCAGCGTCGTGTGAATGCGAGTGAGTTTCAGAGCTTGCAGAGCCAAGCCATACGGCACCACGAAGCTGAGCACGTTTTCCTGGAACAGTGGGGCATTGAGCACCGTGTCCCCGACCAGCGCTTGGAAATTGTCGACTCGCTCGACTTCGTATTGCAGGTTCTGCTGCAAGAATTTTTGCAATCCGGCGAGCTTGAAGCCGTTGCCGGCTCCGACAATTTTCGTGATTTTCGCGTCACGATTGACGCTAGAAAAATAACCGATCGAGCGTTGGATTTCCGAAACGTAGTCGTTGAACACTGGTCGCAGAGCTTGGAAGACGGCTCGCGGGTCGGGAGCTTTCGTCGCGTTGCACTTGAGATGCTCAGCCTTGGCGAACGTCAGCTTCATTTCTTTCGTCAGCGCGCGAGTGAAGTGGTTGCCGCCGATTGGCACGTTACGAATCCAAATCTTGTTGCCGTTGGTGACCAGCAATGTCGTGTTGTCAGTGCCCATGTCGAGCACGATCATGTACTCGCCATCGTCCGTAAGATCCTGACCAGGGCGCAAGCCAATCTGGTCAAAACACAGGAAATTGTGCATCGCCAGCGGCGCGATCTGCACCAGTTCGACTTCCATTTTGTTGGTGACGTACGGTTTGATCGCGGAGTAGATGCCTTCCTTCTTCATCGCGAACAGGCCGACTTCGGCACCCAGCATGAAGCCGCTTTCCTCGATACCGCCGCCGAGCGTCTGGTAGTCCCAAATCACATCTTCCAAAGCGAACGGAATCTGCTGCTTGGCTTCGTATCGGACGATCTCGTCCACTCTGCTCGATTCAACGGGCGGAAGCTGAATGAATCGCGTCAGGGCCGACTGGCCGGGAACGCTGATCGCGATCAAGTCCCCTTTTGTCTCGTTGCGGGAGAGGAACGTACTGAGCGCGGTCTGAATCAATTCATCAGGCACTGCGTCAGGCTGGCTGAGAATCTTGGCGTGCGGGATGTAATCAAACGCGACGGCGATCACCTGATTGGCTGCGTCGGCGTAGCGTAGCCGCAGTGCCTTGAGGCCGGCCTGTCCGATATCAATGCCCCAAACGGACTGATTTTCCGCCATGGAAGTCACCCTGAAAAATCTAAGTGGTTTCGATCGCGATTTGACGTGTTCGTTCTGCCACGAAGTCTTGAAATGAATTCGAGTTCCGGGCGGTCCATCGCCGCCTAAACTTGAGTTTGACACGCAAACGTCCAACCGGCGGCAGACTATCAGAGGCTTTTTCAAGCCGTCAACCAAGAACGTTGTGCCGACTGGTGTTCCGCGCACAGCCGTCAGACACGGCACCCTCCCAGACGGTTCCCAAGAATTTCAAAATCGAACCTTGCTGGAAACCGCACCCGGACACTCTCATTTTCCTGCCGACCGTTTAACATCCCGGCCGATGTGGAGCAGGTTTTCAACCTGTCCGTCCGGAAAAGGCAGGTTGAAAACCTGCCCCACGAGAGACCGCAAACTCCCATGCTCAACGACGTTGTCATTCTGATTCCATGTCACAGTTTGGAGGATTTCCCCACGGATTTGGGGGAAAAACCGGCCGAGGGGATACTCAATGCCTTCGCGGTCGCGTGGCATCCGTGGGTGCTGGCTCAGACCCGATCGCTCCCTGGCTGGCACCGGGCGGACAGTCCTCCGGAACCGTCTGCCGGCCGGCTGATTCTCGTCCCAACCGCCTGCGATGACCGATTGGAGTCCGATTGGATCGGTCGTCAGCGGAATGCCGGTTCGTTCGTCGTTTCCGGAATTCACAAGCGGGACGAGCTGCTGACTGAGGTTTTGGCGGCCGCTCGCGACTGGATTCCCCCGCAACAGTCGGCAGACGGTGGCATAACGCCGCTCGTCGGCGAGACTCCGAGCGGAACGGTTCCCTGTGCCGTCATCAACTCGCCGGAACAGCTCGATCCGGAACTCGTCGCTGACTTCCTCGCGCTGGGAACAACGCATTTGCTGGTGGAGTTGCTGTCTCGGCAAATGCACTACTTCGGTGAGATCGACGAGATGCGTCTGCGGCGCGAAGCGGTCGAGGCGGCCGAAGCCTTGGTCGCCGGTCGTTTGGACGACGTGAGACAACGACTCGCGAACTGCTTTGAGGCGCTGCACGAAGCTCGCGAGCGGTTCTACCCGACGGACGCGTACTTGCTCGACATGTGCTTGCTGATACCGAGCATGGCCGACGACAAACTGCTGCCGCTACTGACTGACAGCAAACCGATGAGTTTCTTGATGACGGCTCGCGACGCCGATGAAATCTCGCGTGACAACCCCGAGATCGCCAAGCTGCTGCGTGAGGCAGTGCAGCGCGAGTCGGTTGAAATTCTTGGCGGCGAGTGGTCCGAGATGCCGTCCCCGTTGCTGCCGCTCGAATCGCTCCTGCATGACATCCGCCGCGGGCGAGCAACGTACCAACGACTCTTCCGCAAAGAGCCGACGACCTGGGCACGACGAAGATTCGGGCTGCATCCACTGCTGCCACAGATTCTTACAAAGTGTGGCTACTCGGCGGCGTGTCACTTCTTGCTCGACGACGGAATTTATCCGGACGCCGAAAACAGCAAGTTGCGCTGGGAAGGTTGCGACAACACGACCGTTGATGCGATCTCGCGGTTGCCGCTCGCGGCCGACAGTGCGACCAGCTACTTGCGATTGCCGCAGCGGCTGGCCGAGTCGATGAACCAAGATCAAGGAGCCGGCTTGATCATCGCGCGCTGGCCTGACGTGCGCAGCCCGTTCTTTGCGGACCTGCTGCGCAGCGTGAAGTACTCTCCCGTGATCGGTCGCTTCGCGACATTTCGGGAGTTCTTCGAACGCACCGATGCGCCGATGCGGCACTCGCGCTACGAAGCGGGCGAGTACTTGGCTCCGTTCCTGACTCGCAGCGTTGCCGCACGCGAGGCCGATCCCATAAGCCGCTACGGAAATCATTTCGATCGACGCCGACGCTTCGATTCCGCCTTGTGGCTCCGCAGCATGGCGGCGGCTCTGCGCGGGCGACGGCTGCACGAGATTGACTACTCAAATGCGGAACAACAGGTGGACGATGCCGGTCCCGACGTGGGGCAAGTTTCCAACGTGCCCGTTTCAGAGGGCACGAATGTCACGACGGGGCACGTTGAAAACGTTCCCAACGAGAACGCCCTCTCCGAACTGGCGCAGTCCGGTCAGCGTGAACTCGCTCAAACGATTTTGCACGGCACGACCGAAAAAACGCCGGGCGTGTTGATCGTCAATCCGTTGTCGTTCACGCGGCGTGTGCCGGTCACTTGGCCCAGCGACGTTGCCTTGCCGGCACACGGCGGTGCGGTGAAAGGCGTGTTCGAGAGTGAGTTTGCTCGTCAAACGCTTGTCGAAATTCCGGGTTGCGGATTCGTCTGGCTGCCAACCAAGAGCGGCGGACGAGCAGCGAAAGGAGCAGGCGACGAAAGCCTCAAGACGCCGCTCGTCGAGAACAACGTCCTTCGCAACGAATTCTTTGAAGTTCACATCAGCCCGGCGACCGGCGGCATCCAACGGCTGAAAGAGTACGGTCGCAAGCCCAATCGGTTGAGTCAGCAGTTAGCGTTTCGATTCCCTCGCGAGCGAGCGATCACCGTCACTGACGATGACCGTGAGTTCGAGGAGAAGTCCTACTATTCCGACTCACGCTGTCAGAGCGTCGAGGTCATCAGCCGTGGCCCGTGGCTCGGCGAAGTGCGGACAACGGGCGAGATCTTCGATCAAAAAACTGATGCGGTGCTGGCGACTTTTCGCCAGACGTTTCGCCTGTGGCGAGGCCGCCGCGTGCTGGACATCGACATCGAACTCGACTCGGTCAAGCTGCCCGACGGTGAGCCGTGGACGAATTACTTCGGCGTCCGCTGGGCGTGGCTGGATAGCACCGCCGCACTGACTCGATCCGTCTTGGGAACGGCGCAGCCGGTCGGGCAGGACCGATTTGAAAGTCCGCACTACATCGAGATCGCCGACGACGACACGCGCACGACGATCATCACTCACGGCCTGCCATTTCATCGCAAGATCGGGCGGCGGATGTGTGACTCGTTGCTGATTGTCGAAGGAGAGACTCGACGGCGGTTTCACTTTTCGATCGCGTTTGAGCAAGCTTACCCGCTGCAAGCAGCGATTGACGCGATGACTCCCGCCGTTGTGATCCCGACCGAGATTGGTCCGCCGCGCTGCGGCACGAAAGGCTGGTTCCTGCATGTCGATGCTCCGAACGTGCAGCTCACACGACTGACCGATTTGATGGACGAACCTCGCAGCGACGCTGCTGCCTGGGAAACTTTGGATTCGATTTCCCTGCCAGTCGGCAGCGGCTACGCGGTGCGCTTGCAAGAAACCGAAGGGCGGCGACAGAGTGTTGCTCTGCGATGTTTCCGCACGCCGCTGTCGGTTCGGCTGCGGGATTTCACTGGCCGCACGACCGGTCAGCCGAGGATCGACGGCGACGTCGTGCGGTTGGAGATGTCCCCATTTGAAATCTCCGATCTGGAGTTGCGATTTGATCCGCCAAGCCCAGTTCCCCAAGAGTCCGCACCTCTGACCTCTGACCTCTGACCTCTGGATTTCTGATGATTGTGACCATCGACGGCCCCGCTGGATCGGGAAAGAGCACTGCGGCTCGCGGACTCGCGCAGCGGTTGCAGTTTGATTTTCTCGACACCGGAGCGATGTATCGCGCGGTGGCGTGGCAATGCCTGCAACGTTCGATCGACTTGCACGACGAGTCGACAGTCGCCGCATGTGCCCACGCCATGCCGCTGCGACTGGAGCAACAGCACGTCTTCGTCGATGGCCGTGATGTGACTGCTGAGGTTCGCCACCCGGACATTTCTCGTGGCAGTTCGATCGTGGCATCAAACCCGGCTGTGCGCCGCGAACTGGCCGCTCGGCAGCGTGAATTCGCAAGTGGTCGCAACGTCGTCACCGAAGGCCGTGATCAAGGGACCGCCGTCTTCCCGAACGCGGAGTGCAAGTTTTACGTCACTGCGAATGCCGAAGAACGAGCCGCTCGCCGACAGCGTGAATTGCATGAACGCCACGAGCAGACCGTGCCGCTCGACGACATTCTGACTCAGATTCGCGAGCGAGATGCCCGTGATAAAACCCGCGTCGTCGATCCACTCCGAGCCGCTGATGACGCGATCCGAGTGGATACGTCCGGCCTCACGCCCGAAACCGTAGTCGATCGCTTGGAATGTCTCGTGCGCGAACGAATGGATCGCGAAAAGTCGTAGCTTGGTCGTCCTCGTCCGAGCCGATCGGACGCTCGGACGAGGGCGTCCAAGCTACGCACGAAAACAGGAACCGCAATTTTGCCGTCGCCTCGATTTACTTCCCGACAAACGCAACTCGGCACGCTGCTGTTTGCGACGGGTTTCGGTGCGATGGTGCTGGCCGCGTGGGACAACTCTTCCGGATTGCCGTTTCCCATGCCGGCCTTCTGGCACAACCAGCGGGCACTGTGTTTATTAGTCGCGCTCGGCATCTTGGCGTTTGGATTGTTTGTGCTCGTCAATGGCCCGACGACGAGCGACGAGCGGCGCGGCACTTCGTGGCAGCCGACTCGGCCGGGCAGCAGGTTCCGTTCGTTGATCGTCTACTCGCGCAACGGCTGCCACCTTTGCGATGAGTCGATCGAGTTGTTGCAACAATTTTCGAATTGCCTCCCGCCGATTCAGGAGATCGACATCAACTCCATTCCGGACCTGCAGAAGCGTTTCGACACCGATGTTCCGGTCGTTGAATTCGACGGCAAGATCCGTTTCAAAGGGCGAGTCTCCGAGTTGCTGCTGCGACGCCTGATCGAAGGGACTCCGCCGACATGACGACGTTTGGCATGTTCGTGAAAGCCCCGGAACCCGGCCGCGTGAAGACTCGGCTGGCGGCGACAATCGGCAACGCGAAGGCCGCCGAGTTGTACCGAGCATTCCTCTGTGACTTGATCGAGCGCTTCCGTCGAACGGGCGACCGACGTCTGCTGGCCTACTCACCCGCTGACGACATGACCCGTGAATTCTTCAATCAGTTGTCGGTTGGAGACTACGAACTCTGGCCGCAACCGGAGGCAGATCTTGGCACACGAATGCGAATGTTCTTTGAGGCGTTCGGGCCGGAGCCAGTCGTGCTGATTGGGTCTGATAGTCCGACGTTGCCCGGCGAGTTTCCAGTGACCGCGTTTGAACTGCTGCAGCATGCGGATGTTGTGCTCGGCCCGGCGACTGATGGCGGTCTGTATTTGATCGGACTGAATCAGCGGCGGAGAATATGGCCGATCTTTGACGGGATCGACTGGAGCACGTCGCGAGTTCTGCATCAAGTGATGCAGCGCCTCGATCAAGAGCACGCTCGCGTGGAGGTGCTGCCTCCGTGGTATGACATCGACGAACCGGCCGATCTCGATTTTCTGCGAGGTCATTTGTTGGCTCTGCGATTCTCCCAGGAACAACTTACGACCGACACTGCGGCGACCTGTTATGCCTTAGAACCCCAGTCGGCGTTGGATGTTCTCACTGGCGGACGCTGATTATACTGCCGCCCGTCCGTAGCCCTTCGCGACCGTCGCTTAGCACTTCTGCGACGGTCAGCACGACTCGTCAACGAGCAATTGTTCAAGAGTTGCCACTCGCTGGCTCGTCGTGCTGGAGTCGCGAGCAAGTTTCGTGCAGAGAGTTTCCGAATGCCGATTTCCACTCCATCACCGCCCGCGCCGTCGAAGATTTTGATCGCCGACGACAACGAGCAGAATCGCGAGTTGCTCGAAGCATATTTGGCTGACGGTGCCCACGAAATCGAAATGTCTTTCGACGGCCCCAGCACGCTCGAGAAGGTCAAAACCTTTCAGCCGGACATCGTGTTGCTGGATATCATGATGCCGAAGCTCAGCGGCTACGAAGTCTGCCAGCGGATGAAGGCTGACAAGACAACGCACGACATTCCGATCCTGATGGTCACCGCGCTGAACGAGATGGGCGACATCGAAAAAGCGGTCGCGGCCGGCTGCGATGATTTTTTGACGAAGCCGGTCAATCGGCTGGAGTTGACGACTCGCGTCCGGTCGCTGTTGCGAGTGCGGCATTTGACCAACGAGCGAGACCGGCTTCTGGCCTATCTGGCCGAGGTCGAAGCCGCACTCGGGCCGGGCGGGGTTCACAAGCGATGAACGACCCCGTGGGCGACGCGTCTCGCGTCGGTGGGGAAGCGAACAGTCGGACGCGAGACGCGTCCGCCACGCTGAAGCCGCGACACGCACTACCCTTTTTCAAACATCATCCGTGGGTGTTCGCGGGTGCGATTCGCGACGTGCGCGGTGATCCGCAACCCGGAGACGAAGTCGAGTTGCGATCTCACGAAGGCGAATTCATTGCTCACGGGCTGTTTAATCCGCACAGCCAAATTCGCGTGCGGCTCTTTTCCTGGAACGAAGCCATTCGGCTAGACCGAGAGTTCTGGAAGACTCGATTGCAGTCGGCCCTGCAATTGCGACTCGGATTGTTCGGCGAGAGCCACGACATCACCGCGTATCGGCTGGTCAACAGCGAGGCCGATGGAATGTCGGGGCTGACTGTTGATCGCTACGACCGTTGGCTCAGCGTACAGTTCACGAGCTTGGCTTTGGCGAGCCGCCGGGAGTTGCTGGTCGAATTGCTCCGCGAGCTGACTCAGCCGGCAGGGATCGTCCTACGCACCGAAAAGGGAATGCAGTCCGCCGAGGGTATTGAGATTGCAGACGGCCTGCTGTGGGGCGAACCACCGCCGAGGCCGTTGGTTTTCCGCGAGCACGCATTGCAGTGGGAGGCGGACCTGACCGAAGGCCAGAAGACCGGCGGCTACTTGGATCAGCGAGACAATCACCGAGCGTTGCAGCGGTACGTCGCCGGGCACCGAGTGCTCGATATCTTTTGCTACGCGGGAGGCTTCGGCATCGCGGCGCTGGCGGGAGGTGGCGCGAAGGAAGTCTTGGCGATTGATTCGTCGGAAGGGGCGTTGCAGATTGCTCAACGGAACGCCGAGCGCAACGGCGTGGCCGATCGCTGGAGAGCCGAGCGATCCGATGGTTTCAAAGCACTCGAAAAGCTGCGCGATGCCGGCGAGCAATTCGACACGGTCGTACTCGATCCTCCGAAGCTGACTCGCACCCGCGCCGCGCTGCCGCAGGCGATGCGCGCCTATCACAGCCTCAATCAATTGGCGGTGTCCGTTCTGAAGCCGGGCGGGTTGCTGGTAACGTGCAGTTGCTCGGGAATGGTGACGCGCCAAGACTTCGAGCAGTTGCTGGCCGACGTTGCAATTCAATCCGGCCGCGACATTCGCATCTTGGAGTCTCGCGGAGCCGCGCCGGATCATCCGATCTCGCCGTTCTGCCCGGAGAACGATTACCTCAAATGCTACATCTGCCATGTGGCGTAGGTTGGGCACTCTTGTCCGACCCTCCCCGTTGCGGTCGGGCAAGAGTGCCCAACCTACAAGTGCGGCTACGTTCCCTTCAGCATGTCCTCCGGCACATCGTGCGCGATGCATGCGACGCAATCCCCTTGAGCAACCATCGATGGACCGCGACAGCCGATGAGCACTCCCGCGCTCGGTGCGATGACCGGCACCGGTTCGCGTTCCGGCCGTTCGATGAAGTGGATCAGCCCGACGACTTCATTGGCGGAGACGTCTTGCCCCAACGCGGCGACGTTTTCGTACAAGCCCGACTCCGGGGCGAATCGGTAATCATCGCGATTTACCGCCTGCACCCAACGAGCCGGCGGGATGCCGCGCTGCTGCCTAGTTTTCTTCTCGCCGTTGACTGCCCCGAAATGGACCAACACTTGCCGAAGGCCGCTTTGGGTCAGCTTGTGAACCGCCGTCGTGACTGGTTCGCCGCCTCCCATCTCCGTCGTGATGACGATCTTGCCCTGCCGTTCCGCCTCGACCGGCAGCAGGCCGCTGCCCGCGATGTCCGCATACAGGAAACAGAATTCCGATCCCCAGGCTTCTGTGCCGGCCAGCATTTGGCGGCGCTGTTCGAGATCCGGCACCAAGTGCATGTGAGCACACGGCACGAAGTCCATGCTCCGCCCGCCCGTGTGAATGTCGATCACGATGTCCGCCATCGGAAACAGCACGGTCGTCAGATAGTGAGCCAGCATCTCGCACGGCGTCCCGCTCGGATTCCCCGGAAAGCAGCGGTTGAAGTTTTTGCCGTCCAGCGGCGACAGCCGAGTCATCGCCTTCGAACCCGGCATCGTCAGGCACGGAATCAAAATGAGTCGGCCGCGCACGTCGGACTCTAGCAGTTCGCGACAGAGCTTGAGGATCGCGACTTGGCCGGGGTATTCGTCGCCGTGATTGCCGGCCATCGCGAGAACGGTCGGCCCATCGTGTTCGGTATCGCGGACGCCGTCGCCATCTTTGTCCGAGTACCGATCGCCGTTCTGGATCACCGTGATCGGCACCATTAGATTCGCCCAACCACCGAGGTTGTACGAGTACGGAATGCACAGTTGCCCGTGCTGCTTGCCTGGCTTTTCAAAGTCCACGGTCGAATGAATCTGAGTGTCTGCCATGTTGCTTCCTGAATCAGAGTTGTCGTGAGTCTGCGAACGGTCTATTTGTAATAGCTGATCGCCAATCGTCGAAAGGAGCTTCGCACTTTGCCTTCGCAAGTCGTCATTCACTTTTGCCGCACATGCGGCTTCGGTACACCAGCAGAACAAATCGCCGAGGTGGTGCGGCGCGAGTTGGGGCTGACCGTCGAATGCCGTCCCGGTTTTTGGGGCTGCTTCCGCATTGAGTGCGATGGGCGTGAGGTCTTCAGCCGTTGGAAGACTCGCGGCTGGCTGGGCCGACTGGGCTGCGGCCGAACGCCCACGGCGAACGAGATTGTCGAAAGGCTGAGAATTGGTTGATGCCGTTGGAACACTCGTACAGAGACGTAGATTCGACTGTCTGACTTGCCGTAGGCCCACCACAATAAAGATAAATTGGTGGGCCGGCGCTGCTCCCATCCTACATCTCTCTCCAAGAAATGAGGGCGACCATGAACATGACTCAACAACTGCAACAGGCTCGAGCGCAATGCATCAGCCGTCGTTGGTTTCTGCGTGACTGCGGCGTTGGGCTGGCCGGCATCGCGGCCGGTTCGTTGCTGGCGGCTGAAAATCCACTCGCACCGCGACAGCCGCACTTTCCGGCGAAGGCCAAGCGGGTCATCTATATTTTTCAAGCCGGCGCTCCCAGCCATTTGGAACTGTTCGACAACAAGCCTGAACTCACCAAGCACAACGGACAGCTTCCTCCGGCCGAACTGCTGAAAGGCTATCGAGCCGCGTTCATCAATCCCAACTCTGCGTTGCTTGGCCCGAAGTTCAAGTTCGCGCAACACGGGAATTGCGGTATGGAATTGAGCGAAGTCCTGCCGCACACCGCGAAGATTGCTGACGAACTGTGCCTCATTCGCACGATGCAGACGGAAGCTGTCAATCACGCTCCCGCGCAGATCCTGATGAATTCCGGATCCCAGCAATTCGGTCGTCCCAGTTTCGGCTCGTGGACGACGTATGGGCTGGGAAGCGAATCGGCCGACCTCCCTGGCTTTGTGGTGCTGACCAGCGCGAAGGGGACCAGCGGCGGAGCCAGCAACTACGGGTGTGGCTTCCTGCCGACGATGTACGGTGGCACTCCGTTTCGCAGCGCCGGCGATCCGGTGTTGTATCTGTCGAACCCGAAAGGCATCGACTCGGAAACGCAACGCGCTTCGCTGGACACATTGAATCGTCTAAACGATCTGACGCTGCAATCGACGGCAGATCCGGAAATTGCCGCACGCATTCAAAGCTACGAAATGGCGTATCGCTTGCAAACCAGCTCTCCAGAACTCATGGATCTCGGCCAGGAATCCAAGGAGACGCTCGACAAATTCGGAGTCAAGAATCCGAAAGATCCGAGCTTCGCCCGCAACTGCCTGCTGGCTCGGCGGCTCGTCGAACGCGGAGTTCGCTTTGTCCAATTGTTTCATGAAGCCTGGGATCAGCACGGCAATTTGACGGCCGGCGTGAAACAAAACGCTCTCGACACCGATCAGGCCAGCGCCGCGCTCGTGACCGATCTCAAGGAACGAGGGCTGTTGCAGGACACCATCGTCATCTGGGGTGGCGAGTTCGGCCGCACGCCGATGGTGCAAGGAGGCAACGACGGCCGCGACCACCACAACCGCTGTTTCAGTCTGTGGCTGGCGGGCGGCGGATTGAAGGCCGGACATGTTCACGGCCAGACGGATGAACTGGGCTTCAACGTCGCCACCGACCCGGTCCACATCCACGATCTGCATGCCACGCTTCTGCACCAGTTGGGCTTCGACCACACACGACTCACGTTCCGCTTCCAGGGCCGTGACTATCGCCTGACCGACGTGCATGGCCAAGTTGTGAAGCAGATTCTGTCGTGATCGTTCCGTCCGCTCGACGAAGGCCGCGGGGCGGGCTACCCGAGCTTGACTCGCGTTGACGATCGGCATCTCGGCATCGTCTACGAAGGCAGCCCATCGCACTTGGTGTTCGAGAAGTTGTTGCTGGATGAATTCTTGAAACGCTGAGGGCCGCACAATTCTGCATCATGCAGAGTGATGCGAGGGTCAAAGCAGAGGTGTGCAGCGACGAGCGAGCGTGTTGTGAGCAAGAAACGCTTCGAGGAAATCTGGCCTTGATCTTTCCCGCGGTTGATGTCGGGGGGAAATGGAATTTGGAACGAATGGTACTGACGCCTGCATGCCGGCTGTCTGTGAGTGGCGGCGATCAAAGTTAAAGAAATCAACCTTTGCTGGATTCCCCTCGACGGTCATAGCAACTCGCGGATGACTTCGCCTTTGGCCAGGAGCGGAACGGCTCGGCCGGCGGGGGTCAGCGGAGTTTGGTGGGGGTCGATGCCCAAGTGGTCATACATGGTCGCGACGACGTCGTACGGCCATAGCGGACGGTCTTTGGGGACTTCGCCTTTGGCATTCGACGAGCCGATGACCTGGCCGTGACGGTAAAGTCCGCCCGCCAACATCACGCTTTGCACGTCGCCCCAATGGTCTCTGCCGGCGTTGGCGTTGATCTTGGGAGTGCGACCGAATTCGCCCCACACGACCACGAGCACGTTGCGGTTCATCCCGCGCTCGTGCAGGTCTTCGATCAGCGTGGTGACGGCCTGGTCCATGCGCGGGCAGGCGGTCTGCATGCCCCATTCCAGCTTGGTGTGCAAGTCCCAACCCGAACTGCTCAAGCCGACGCCGGGATCGATGACCGTCACGAACGTGACTCCGGCTTCAACCAGACGACGCGCCAGCAGCGCCGTCTGACCGGACCGGTTGAGACCATAACGCGCGCGTGTCTTGGCGTCTTCTTGATCCAGATCGAAAGCGGCCCCCGTTCCAGCACCGGTCACGAGGTCGAAGGCCGCCTGATGGAAGTGGTTCCACGCACCGGTCGCGCGGGCGGCGGATTGTCCGTGGATTTGATCCAACTCGGTCAACAGGCGGCGACGGTCGAGCAGGTTCGTGCGCGTCAGCCCGGCCAGCGGAGCCAAACACTGCACGCGAAAGTCATTGTCTTGTCCTGGATCTTTGCCGTCGCCGGATCGCTTATCCAGAATTTCGAGCGGGTTGTAGCCCACGCCCAGAGAGGCGGCTCGGTGCGGATACAAGCGGTGAATTCCTTGATCGTCGAGCGGATAGCCGATCAGCACGTACGGCGGCAGGCTGGGGTGGTTTGGGCCGCGGAGCATCGCCACCAACGACCCGCTGGACGGGTGACTGGAACTCTGAAACGGATTGACGCCGTTCGCCTTGGCGTCGTGCCCGGTTTGGCACCAGTGCATGCCGTGCTGATGATCGTTGTTGTCGTGATGCACGCTGCGGATGATCGTGACCTTGTCGATGATCCGCGACTGCCTCGGCAATGTCTCACAAATCTGAATGCCGGGGACGTTGGTTGAGATGGGCTGAAACGGTCCGCGGATTTCCGCCGGGGCATCGGGTTTCGGATCGTACGTCTCGAAATGACTAGCGGCTCCATTCAACCAGTATTGGATCACGGCGGTCCCGGAGGCCGCTTGACCGGCTGCGGCGTTCGCTCGTGCGTGAAAAATCGCCGGCAACGCGAGACCACCAAACGAGGCATTCAGAAACGCCCTGCGGCTGACAGTTCGTTGATAACTGGCGCATCCAGTTCGCGGCATGATTCCACCAGCGGACATCGCGTTGGCCCTGCGGAGTCTTGTGAAGGCGAATGCATCGAGGCACAAAGTATCAGAGCCTACTGATGCGGACAACCGCGTATCGAACGAAGCAGCGAATTGTATGTCGCGAAACGTGGTCGGAGAACTTGAGCGTGTCGGAATCGGGGCAGCGATCATCGACGTGCCCGTCGCTGCGCACCAACTGTCAGCCAAAATCCCAACCGCAATTCGTCTACCGCAGGGTCACGTTTCGTGTTTGGGATTTCACTGTTGATCGCTGGAGTTTAGTGTGTGCAACAACTCGATGCGGTCAAACAATGCCGTCCCGCCGAGGGCCGTGGGAGCGATGCCGGTCAGCGTAAATTCGCCAAAGTCTTTCCAGAGATCCACGGTGACCAGAGTCCAGTCCTGCGGGACATCGCCCGCAACTTCGGTAGCCTGCCAGCCGCTGCTATTCCGGCCGCTGTAGTAGCGCCGCAGCGGTTTATCGGCCGGTGGCCAAACGCCTCCCGCCGCCAGTTCGAGCATCACGCCGTGCGCACCGGCGGACTTCCAGGCGAAACGCAGGTAACGGAAACTTTGCGGCGCCTGCGGTTTCTCGACAATCGGAAACTGCCAACCAGGAATCCGCGGCGAATGACGCTGTCCAGCGGAAACTTGGAGCGCCACCTTGCCGCTGAAATGATCGGTGACGAGGCTCGCCGTGGCATCCCCTTCCACGAGCGCTTTCAAAAACGCCGGATCGTCCTCGAAGAGAACGATGCCCGGGGGGGCCAGCGGTCCGAGCGACTGGCGCAGGAAGCCCAATAGGTCCGCCAAGTCTTGCGGTGTGAGTTCTCGTTCAATGCCATCCGGCATGAGTGATTTTTTCGAAGCACGCATCGAGTCGATCTCGCGCCGCAGGATCGTCTGTTCGACCGCGGCTTTCGTGGTTGTCGGCACCGTTGGATCAGCCGCGTTGCGCAAGGTCACACTGGTGGCGGATTCGCTCACGAGCAAGCCGTTGTGGACGCGGCCGTTCTGCGTCTCGATCGTGTAAACGGTGTAACCCGGTTTCAGGAGACTTGAGGGATCGAGGATATCGCTGAGCAAAGTGGCATCCGCGCGAGTTCGGGCTGACGAGATGTCGGGGCCGACCTCAACTCCTTTTCCGCCGAGTCGATGACATCGGGAACAGCTCTTCTCGAAGACCGCCTCGCCACGGCGGGGCTCGCGCGGCAACGTCAGCGCGGCTTCGTAGCGTTTGAGAACGGCGGCCCGTTCATCGCTGATACGGTTGGCCAGAACCGCTCGGGCACGTTGGCGAATGGCGGTGTTGCCGTGCTCGATGAGTTGCTCGCGACGCAGCGCACTCAGACTGGCCGGCGGCACGACGTCGCGTTCCAGCGCATTGAGCAGTCGCGGCAACCGGTCTTGGCGCGCGAACAAAGCGTCAACGATTGACTCTTGAACCTTGGGTGCCAGCCCCTGCCATTTGGACAACAGCGCGTCAGCGACCTCACTGTGATCCGAACGCGCCAGAACTTTGACGGCTGCCAATTGCAACTCCGCGGGATGCCGAGCCTCCAGCAATTCCTGCATCGGTTTTTGATGTTCCCAAGGCGCAACCTCTAACAGTGAGATCGCTTGTCGACGCGCCGGCAACGGCCGATTCTCGTCACGAGCCGTTTGGCCGGCTGTCTCCCAAGCCGCACGCATCGCCGGTGTATCGGTGAGCTTGAGCAGTCCCGCGCAGCGCAAGGCTTGCTGCGAGACTTCCGTAGAGGAACTGGCCAGCAACTGTTCGACGGCGCGGATGCCCGACGTCGATTCCAATCGGCGAGGCTTGCCTCGCTCCAACCCGCGAGCCAGGCCGTCGAGCATGATGCGTCGCACTTCACCGGCGTTTTCATTGTCATTCGACAACGCAGCGACTCGCGCCAAGACATCTCCGACCGCGTCGTCGGCTCGCCGTGCTCCGACCGTTTCCGCCAGCGGCGCAATCACCGCGAGAGCACCGTCGCTCAACGGTTGCTGCTTGAGCATTTCTGCGATGAGCGACTCGGTCGTCTCCGAAGCCGAGCTGACAATGCCTGCGGACATCCAACGCTCGCTGCCGTGTGCGGCGGTCAATCGGGCCAGCGCCGGAATCGCGAGCGCATCGCGGCTCTGGCCGAGAGTCAGTGCCACTTGCAAACGGACTCGCGGTTCTTCGTCGCTGATCATCGAAATCACCTTGTTGAAGATCGGTGCATTCGAATCGAGCCAGCGCTCGGCCAGTTGCAGCGCGTGCATCCGCACACCGAAGTCGGCGTCATCAAGTGCGTGCAGCACGTCGTCGGGTGAGAGTGCTGCCAGCCCGTCGAGCGAGTAGATCGCGTGCAGCCGCGCGGGAGACGTCTTTCCCTGCCGCAGCAAACGGGCCAGCGATTCGCGAGCCGCCGGATCGCGCCGCTCGATGAGCAACCGCTGCGCGGTCTCACGCCACCAGTGATTTGGATGAGCCAAGTGCCGCACTAACTCGTCGGTGGATGTGAGGTGCAGCTTGGGTTCGGTTCGCGCGTCGCGAGTCGGCCCGTGGACAAGTCGCCAAATTCGCCCGTGGTCCTGACCGTTGACGAGGCTCTCGACATACAACTGTTGCAAGTACCGAGGAATCGCCGAGAAGTCTTCGACGATCTCGCGGTACATATCGACGATGTAGATCGCCCCGTCGGGTCCGATGCTCAGATTGATCGGCCGGAACCATTGGTCCGTCGAAGCGAGGAACTCAGATTGTTCTTCGCCCGGTGCGCGGCGGGCGACATAGTCCATTCCCTGCCGCTCGATCAGACTGCGATGCACGAGATTGTTCGCCGGGTCACAGATGAAATAGTTGCCGCGATACGACTCGGGCAAAGCGTCGGCACGATAGATCAATTGCCCGCTCGACGCCGTGAAGTTTCCGTTGGGCTTCGTTTCCGCCTCGCCGTAAAACTTGACCCATGCCGGATCTTTCCCACGGGCGAGCCGCCACGGGTCCGGCTTGCTGATCGGAAAAAGTTCGCGGTACGAGTTGATGCGGACGTCGCCAGCCGGCGATGCCACAAACGGATTGCGGGTGAGGTACGAATGTGGCAGCGGAGCAACCGCGGTAATGATCGTGTGAAAACGATCGCCGTAGTCGGTCATCGTCAGACCAAACATTGACTCGGTGCCGGTCACTGGCTCGATTGCGCTGCCGTCCGGCTTGAAACGAAAGTCCGTGTGCCCGATTGGAACCGGACTCGGAAGCTGCGTCCCTTTGATCTCGCCGCCGCCTCCACCAGCCGCAACGTAGATCCAGTTGTCGACTCCCCATCGCGGATTGCTGATCCCGCGTTCGATCAGGCCGCGAGCGAATCCGCTGAAAAGCACTTCACGCACCTCGGCTTTCCCGTCCCCGTCGCGATCCGCCAGATAGACGATGTCGGGCGCACAGATCGCGATCACACCGCCACGCGCTGCGATCAGGCCGTAGCAAGGAGGCAACCGATCGGCCCAGACGTCGACTCGATCCATCCGGCCGTCGCCGTCTGCGTCGCTCAACAGCTTGACAGTTCCGAATGTCTGCTCTTTGGCCGCCGCTTGCGAGGCCTCAGTCGCGTGGCGAACTCGCCGCACTTCGCGGTCGAGCTTCCCGGTCTTGTTTAACTCGACGGCATCGAGGTATCCATCGAGGTTGTAGCCGTGAATCTCACAGACAAACAGACGTCCGCGTTCGTCCCAACAGACGGCGGACGGATCGCGGATCAACGGTTCGCTGGCCACCAACTCCATCCGAAAACCGTGCGGCAACTTCACACGCCGAGCACTCTCTTCCGGCGTGAGCGCCGGCGGAGCGTCGTCGGGTCTGACGATCCGCTCTTGTGCCCAGGTGGCTGCGGGATACAGCGCTGCATCACTCGCAAAAACAAGCAGACAGATGGCCGCAGTGATTTTCATAAAGCACCGTTTCCATCAGCCAAGCGGTTTTGATCGAAGGGGAACACAGAAGACAATCCCTTCGGGTTACAAACAGGTCCATCCGCCATCCACCATCAGGTTCAGGCCGGTGACATAGTCGGAAGCATCCGAGGCCAAAAAGACTACGGATCCCTTGATGTCTTCGTTGTCCAGCATCCGGCCGACGGGTACGCGGTGGCAGTAGTTGTCGAGGAACGGTTTTGGCTGGTCGTTAAAATACCCGCCGGGGCTGATGCAGTTCGCTCGCACCCCCTGCTTGCCGTAGTAGCAAGCCAGATACTGCGTGAAGTTGACCATGCCTGCCTTCACGAAGTTGTACGTCGGCGGTTGAAGCATCGTTGTCCCTTCGTAGATCGTGGGGTCGTTCGACACGACGCCGTAGATGCTGGAGATGTTGATGATCGACCCGCGCCCTTGTTTCACCATGTTGGGCAGGAACTGCTGGCAGATTAAAAACAGCCCTGAAAAGTCGCCGCCAGCCGCCTTCATCCAGACCTCCGGATTCTGGCTCTCCAAATTTCCAACGTGACCGTCGCGTGTCAGTGCGCTGTTGACCAGCACATCCAAGCGGCCGAAACGCTCGATCACGTCGCGGTGCAATTGCCGAATCGAATCGGGATCGGACAGGTCGAACTGCATGCCGTGCGCGTCGTAACCGGCTGCTCGTAGCGACTCGGCGAACTGCTGATTCGCCTCCAGCGAACGCGACGCCGTGATGACGGTCGCACCAGCTTCGGCGAGCGCCTGGGAGATGCTGCTTCCAAACAACGGCCCAGCACCGGCTGTCACCAGCGCGATCCGTCCCTTCAGCGAAAATCGGTCGAGGATGCTCATCGTCGTTCTCTTTCTGGTTGAGTGTTCGTCGTTTGGGTGAGGTTCGCGAGATCGGTATTGATCTCTTGATCCGGTTCCTTCGTGACCGCACTGGCGATGCGCCAGTTCCCGTCCTTGTCACAAGTGGCATAGTACATTCGATACTCGTTCTTGCCGATTTGGACCAGCGATATGTCTTCCGAGTGTACGGAATCCAGCCCAGTGCCTCCGTATCCGCGACCGTCGATCGCGCACTCGTGCACTCGGCGACTGGAACAAGCGACTGGCCTGAATCGTCGCAGGGTGGAAAGCTCGTGTTTGTACGACGACGAAGTATACTCGCCGCTGGATCGCCTCACATGTTCCGGGAAAAAGGGCGGATGACGCATAACGGGAGACTCTCAAATGTTGAATGCCAATCACTGGTGCGTCATCCGGGCGTTGCTGCTCGCTCTTTCGCTTGGACCCTGCCCGGCAGCTGTTGCCGAGGACGCCCGAAGTATTCCCGTCGGACAGCGGCAACTGTTTCTGGATGATGACGCGATTGCGAAAACCGAGAATCTCAAGCGGACGATGCATCAACCGCAAAAGCGGGGCGCGGTCGTTCGCAGCGCCAATCCGACTCAAGCGATTCAGACGCGGATGGCCCCGTTGTGGGATCCCGACGCCAAGCACTTCAAATTGTGGGTGATGAGCACCGATGAACCGTCGCGGGTGAGCAGCGACGGCTTGAATTGGATGGCTGGCCCCAAGCCCAACATGCGGATCGATCACGCGGTCTTCGATCCGCTCGATGCCGATCCAACGCGACGCTTCAAGGCTTCGTTGCTCAATGCAGGCTTTGCGGTTTCTTCGGACGGAGTGCAATGGACGAAACTGGATGTGCCTGCCGTCCCCAGCAGCGATGAAGGCAATCTCAGTTACGATCCACGCGAGGGGCTGTTCATTCACTCGGTCAAGCGCGGCGGTCCGTTCGGGCGAGCGGTCGCGATTGCCACCAGCCGAGATTTCAAGACGTGGAGTGACCACGGTGTCGTGTTCCACGCCGACAAACGGGACCAGGAATTGGGTGTCGAGAACATTCAAGCCCGCGCCGCCGACCCAACGTTGCAACAGACACTCTACAACGCCCCGCAGACGCGCAATGTCGATGTCTACAATATGGGAGTGTTTCACTACGAAGGAATCTACATGGGCTTGCCCGCGATGTTCCATGCGACTGGACCTGTTCCGAATTATCCGAACACCGACGGTTTTCATCTGATCCAACTGGCGTGCAGCCGGGACTTGAAGTCCTGGGTTCGGCTGGGCGATCGCAAGACGTTCCTTGGCCCGTCGCGTCTGGACAGCGGTGCCTATGATCTCACGCAAATCCTGCCGCCATCCGCTCCGGTGTTGAAGGATGACGAGTTGTGGTTTTACTACACGGGCCTGAAGTACCGAGCTTCCTTCACGTATGTCGGAACATATCCCGATGGCCAAACTGTCGTGATGCCCGGCCGAGACCGCGACGTGGGTGCCGTGTGCCTGGCGGTGCTGCGACGAGACGGTTTCATTTCGCTCGATGCGGGCGAGAAACCAGGCAAACTACTGTCCAAACCGTTTGTGCTTGCGGGATCGTCGCTGCATGTGAATGCCGATGCTACCTGCGGCGACGTTGACGTGACGGTGCTGGATGCTGCCAACCAGATCGTGGCTGTCTCCGAACCAATCATGGGAGACCAGCCTCGTGCGGTACTTCGCTGGAAGTCGGGCAATTTGGACAGCCTCCAAGGAAAGTCCGTGAGCCTGCAGTTCTCGTTGCGCAATGCACGTCTCTACTCGTTCTGGTCCGAATGAGCGCTCGCCGTGGCTGAAACTCGACACGACTCCCCGTGTGCCAGCAACCACCGGAGGTAGCTCCTGACACGATTTGCGATCCCGTGTGGTCAAAACTCAACCGGGTTCGAATGGTCTGTCGCGACTTGCCTTGGAAGGACTGCCAATTGGATTTGCGGCGGCGGCCTGCCCCAATTCGGCCGAATTGGGAGGAGCGATTAGGACGGAGTCTGGAGATGTTTGGATCATCTCCACACTCGACTTGCCAATCTCGATCGTTCAGCGCGGCCGCCCGCATCCTCACGATGACGTCGCGACGGCAGGTAGTTGGCTCAGGGCGATCCGCCAGCGTGAGTGCATCCAGTCCAAACGACGAATGAAGTTCGATGACTTTCATGCCTGGACCGCAGCCGCTTCAAATCAGGTTGGCGTTCGTGTTGTCATTGGGGAGTGGTCCCCTCTCCGAAGACGTTTCATCAACCACTACGGCGACGAAGTCCTGAAGGTCGACTCGGTCTGAAGCCACGACCGGCCAATTGGTCCGCTGGCATGCCAGAAACGAAGACATTGCCAGACCCAGCCAACCTCGATACTTTGGTAACGTTTGATGCGTTCGTCGATCACGAGAGGTTTCGACCATGCTGACCATTTCCGGATCGGAGTCGCGTTTTTGCGACGGCTTGTCCCGCCGGGGCTGCTTGCAAATCGGCGGTCTGGCGTTGGGCGGACTGGCACTTCCGGAGATCCTTCGAGCGGAATCAACCAGCGCAGACCATTCATCGAGTTCCACGCGGACGGCTAAAGGCATCATCATGGTGCTGTTGCCCGGTGGTCCGACGCATTTGGACACACTGGATTTGAAGCCGGATGCTCCGGCCGAAATTCGCGGCGAGTTCCAGCCGATCGCGACGAAGCAGTCGGGAGTCGAGATCTGCGAGTTGTTGCCGAAGCTAGCCGGCATCGCGGACAAGCTGACGATCATCCGCTCGCTAGTTGGGTTCCGCGACGATCACAACACGCATTGGTGCTCGACCGGTTGGGAGTCGCATCCGGCGATGGAATCTTCCCCGATCATTACGGGGTATCCACCGGGCGATTGGCCGTCGATGGGGTCGATCCTCTCGAAACAACTCGGTCCGCGAGTTCCCGGCGTTCCCTCCGCTGTCGATCTGACGCCGATCACTCCTGACGCCCGATTCATTCTCCGCACTCCGCCGACGCAGCCCGGATATTTGGGATCGGCTCACGCGGGATTCGAAGTCGAGGCGGTCGATCGTCGCAACATCCGGCTCAACGGCACAACGCTCGATCGCGTGTCCGACCGCCGAGCGTTGTTGACCAGCTTCGATCGCTTTCGCCGAGAGGTCGATCTAAGTGGCCCCGCAGACGGCATCGACGAGTTTCATCGGCAGGCGTTTGAAGTGCTCACGTCGCCGCGACTCGCCGAGGCGCTCGACCTCAGCCGAGAAGACGCAGCCACGCGCGGACGTTACGGCCTGAACCGGGCGTACCCCAACGAACGTGACGGCAAAACGTTTCTCGATCAGTTCCTATTGGCTCGGCGAGCAATCGAAGCCGGTGCGCGTTGCGTCACGCTCGCCTTCTGCCGGTATCCGTTCGGGCGGATGCTCAAAGGGGACTACAATTGGGATTGGCACAAGGACATCTTCAACGAAGCCCGCGGAGCGTTGCCGCTGCTCGATCTGGGACTCTCGGCGCTGATCGAGGATCTCGACGAGCGCGGACTACTGGACGACATCGCGGTTGTCGTCTGGGGTGAATTCGGCCGGACTCCGAAGATCAACCAAAACGCTGGCCGCGATCATTGGCCGCACGTCTGCAGCGCCCTCGTCGCCGGCGGCGGCATGCGTCATGGCCAAGTGATCGGCGCAACCACCCGCTGGGGCGAGGAACCGCTGACTCGCCCGGTTCACTTCCGCGACGTTTTCGCTTCGCTGTACCAGCGGCTGGGCATCGACGTCGCGACGACGCAATTCACCGACCGCGCCGGACGCCCACAATACCTCGTCGGCGACCATCGCCCGCTACCGGACCTGATTGGCTAGCTGTGGAATCAACCCGTAGCCACGTTCGCCAGAACGTGGGCGAATCGGCAACCCACCCACGTTCTGGCGAACGTGGCTACGACGGATCGGAACTTCCATGACCAGTCGCCTGCTGAAAATGTTTGTCATCTTCTTGGCCGTGAGCAGCCCGACGCTCGCCGATGAGGCATTCCCGGCGCACCGCATCGTCGGCAACGTGTACTACGTCGGCTCGAAGGCTTTGTCGATTTACCTGATCGAAACTCCCGAAGGACACATCCTGATCAACAGCGGCTTTGAGGAGACCGTGCCGCTGATTCGCGCCTCGGTCGAGTCGCTCGGCTTCAAGATGCGCGACGTCAAACTCATTCTGGAAAGTCACGCCCATTCCGATCACGTTGCCGGTCATGCGCTGCTGAAGGAACTGACCGGAGCCAAAGTCTTCGTCATGCACGGCGACGACAACGTCATCGCCTCCGGCGGAGTCGGACAGTACTTCTATCCCAACGACCGCTGGCCGGTCTGCGAAGTGGATCGAGTTCTGAAAGACCGCGAGGAGATCAAACTGGGCGGCACCACGCTGGTCGCTCGGCTGACTCCCGGCCACACGCGAGGCTGTACGACATGGACTTGGAAGGCGATAGACGGAGGCAAAACCCACAACGTCGTCGTCATCGGCAGCCCCAACGTGAATCCTGGATACCGGCTGGTCGATAACACGGACTACCCGCAGATCGCGAAGGACTTCGCCAAGACGTTCGAGGTTCTGAAGTCGCTCCCCTGCGAAATCTTTCTCGGAGCACACGGCGAATACTACGGCATGTTGGCCAAACACGAACGCCTGAAGACAGCCGACAAGAATCCGTTCCTCGACCCGGAGGGCTATCGAGCCTACGTCGAACTCAAAGAGAAGGCATTCCGAAAAACGCTCTCGGAACAAGCGGAGAAAAAGTCGGACAAATGACCGATCGCTGCCGCTGTAGCCGTAGCCACGCTCGCCAAGAGCGTGGGCAAATCACCATCGAGCCAAGTGATTCGCGATTTCACAAGGACGGTTGCCATGAACGTTGAATTCCTCAATCCGCCGCAACTGTGCCCGACGTTCGGTTGAACGCACGTCGTCAGCGCGACCGGCGGAAAAACGATTCACATTTCGGGACAAGTCGGGATCAACGAACGAGGCGAAGTCGTCGGCCGCGGCGACCTCAAGGCTCAAACCGAGCAAGCCTTTCGCAACATCGAACTCGCGCTGGCCACCGTCGGAGCGACCTTTCGTGACGTCGTGAAGACCAGCCTGTTCGTCGTGGGACTCAAGCCGGAGCACGTCCCGATCATCCGCGAAGTCGGCAGTCGCTACGCCTGGGCCGAGCATCCGCCGGCCAGCACGCTTGTCGGCGTCTCGGCTCTCGTCGGCCCCGACTGGCTGATCGAAATCGAAGCGGTCGCGGTCGTCGCCGAGTGACTACTCGGCCAATTTGATCGACTTTAGCTTGAGCGACCGCGCGCTGACGCCACCCGCCGACGAGATGGTTTGACCGATCGACTCCGGCAGGTCGAGCTTACCGATTCGTTGCCAGCGACTGCGAAACGTTTCGACGCGAGTGATCGCGCCATTCTGAGCGTCGCGGTATTGGACCTCGTACGCTCGCGGCAGAACTTTCCCACCCGCGTTCCGTTCGCTTTCGAGCATCTGCAACGACATGTTCTCGCGACCCAAGCTACGATTGACGACGATGATCTCGTCCTCACGAATCCGATACGTCGAGGCGAATCGGCCACCGTGAAAGTTCAGTAAGCGGCCCAACGGATGTTCTTCGTCGGTGTCGGCAAAGTTCAGCAGCGGCTTCGAACGAATGCCGGACGAGGGAACTCGATGAATGACCAGCGAGTGCAGTTGATCGCGGACCCACTCGCGAGCCGCTTCGTCGTCGAACTTCGGTTCGCCGTCAAACGAAACCTCGCCGTCCGGTTTCACCGCCACATGCCCTTCCGAGCGGCGGCCATCGAGATAGACGGCCGCTTGAGCCGTGAAGCCCTTGAAGTCAGCCCACGCCGCGCGAGCCGCGATCGCCTTCTCAAAAATTGCGACGGCGTCGGGATCGACTCGCGAGTTGTCCAGCGGCCAGTCGAAGGCCAGTGTCGCGAACTCACGAATCTCGTCGTAGTTCTCACCGTTCTTCGCTCCCGCTTGCGGGACGACGTGCTTGACATACACGGCGAACTGTCCGGACTCCCTCAGTCGCCAAGTCGCTCGGCCAGCGGCGTCGGTGGTCAGCTCTTCGTTCGTCAGATTGGAGTCGATCGTCGTCAGCAGCGTGTTCGCCAGCGGCTTCCCTTCTCGCAATACGGTCATCGTGATCGAGTCCTTCCCGATCGTCGGCATGATCTCCAACGGGATCGCCGTGTTCCGCGACAATTTCGCCACTTCATCGGGCTTCCCCGAAACCGCCTTCGGGTAGTACCGCAACAGGAACGCCTTCTCACGCTTGAGCACGCCGTACTCGCAGCTGCCAACAACCGAGACCGATCGGTCAGATGGCAAATACGCACGCAGCCGATCGGTTCCTCGATTCACCGTCAGCGGCACGAACTTGCCCGGCTCGTCCTGCAACCAGAGTTCGGTATGCGCGACCTTCGCTACAAATCGAGGATCGCCCGCCGTCGCCCGCTCGCTGAAGAAGACCTCGACGTTCCGCCCCGCTTCGGCATGAGGTCCGACTTGGATGAACAGGAAGTGTGCCTGAGCCGAGGTGGCTCCGACTGTACAACTCAGAACGCCGACCAACAGCACGCAAACGGAACGCTTCATCGCAAAACCTCGTGTAAAATCGTAGGGACCAGCGCAGCGCCGGCCCACCAAGGAGATTGAAAAAATGGTAGGCCTACATCCCTCACAATACAAAAAATGACCCACGTTCTGGCGAACGTGGCTACGGCCTCAAAACTGACGTCAGGCCAGAATCTCGGTCAACAGTTCTCCTCCGACGTCAGTCAGGCGGAAGTCGCGGCCGTTGAATCGGTACGTCAGCTTCGTGTGTTCCAGACCCAGCAGATGCAACAGCGTCGCGTGCAGGTCATTGACGTGGATTTTCTTCTCGACCGCTTTGTAGCCGAAGTCGTCGGTCGCTCCGTAGTGGAAGCCACCCTTCACCCCAGCTCCGGCCATCCAGATGGTGAACCCGTTCGGATTGTGGTCGCGGCCTTTCGCGCCTTGTGAATCCGATGTGCGACCAAACTCGCCTCCCCAAATCACGAGCGTCGTTTCGAGTAGCCCGCGAGCTTCGAGGTCCGCCAGCAGCGAGGCCGCCGGTTGGTCGGTGTGCAGTCCGCACGAACGATGATTCGTCTGCACGTCCGAATGACAATCCCAAGGCACGTCGTTGACGCTGCCATCGCCGCCGGTTCCCTTGCCGGCGAAGATTTGCACGAACCGCACGCCACGCTCGACGAGTCGCCGGGCGAGCAGACACTGTCGAGCGAACGTCGCACACTCCGGCTGGTCCATGCCGTACTGCTTGTGAGTCGCTTCGGATTCCTTCGTCAGATCGAGTGCTTCCGGGGCGGCCATCTGCATCCGATACGCCAGTTCGTAGGAATTGATCCGCGCGGCGAGATCGGCCTGCGTTGGCCGAGTCGTCGCGTGCTCCTGATTCAACTGCTTGATCAGTTCAAGCTGCGACCGCTGCTGAGCATCGCTGTGCTTGCCGTCGCGAGCCAAGTTGTCGACCGCCTCCTTGCGCCGAGCATCCAGCGAGAGAGCCTGGTACGTCTTCGGCAGGAATCCCGCCGACCAGATTTGATCATCGCCGCGGGGCCGTGTGTCGTGCAGCACGACGTACGACGGCAGGCTCTGATTGAGCGAACCGAGTCCGTAAGTCATCCAAGCGCCGAGCGCCGGCAGGCCCGGGCGGTTCGTGCCACACATCAATTCGATCGACGCCGGCGCGTGATTGTTCTGTCGCAGATTCATCGAGTGCAGAAAGCACATCTTGTCGACGTGCTGCGACAAGTGCGGAAACAGGTCCGACACCCACGAACCGGACTCGCCGTGCTGTCCCCAGGCGAACGGCGACTTCAAGCACTTGCCGCTGGTCGTGAAGAAGCCGGTTTTCGGATCGGCTCCAGCGAGGTCTTGGCCGTCTCGCTTTTGCAGTTCCGGCTTGTAGTCCCAGGTATCGACCTGCGACGGAGCACCGGTCATGAACAGCCACACGATCGACTTCACCTGCCCCGGAATGTGTGGCGGCCGAAGCTCAAGCGGATTGACGGGCGCGTCCGCGTGCGATTCGCCGTTCAACAGGCTGGCGAGTGCGAGCGAGCCGAAGCCAAGTCCTGCTTCCTGGAGGAATCGGCGACGGGCGGGAAGTTGCAGATCGGACGGTGAGTGGAAGTTGAACATGGCGAGGTTTTCCGGGAGGCGTCAAAGGTACGACGAATTGAGGGAGACGACGAATGAGAGCGACCATTCGGCGTCTCCCTCAATTCGTCATACCCCGTCTTCATTCGTCTTCGTCAATCCACATAAACGAACTCGTTCAGGCACAACAGGACATGGCAGAACTCGATCAAGGCTTTGTCAGTCGCAACGACAGCGTCCCCTCCCATCGCGGCACGTTGCTCTTCAACGAACGCAAGCATCCGGTTCCGTTCTGGATCGGTCGGCATTCGCGCGAAGGCCATCTGGTACGCACGGTCGACCGCAGCACTGAGCGGCGAGTCTTTCGAGGGACGAATGCGCGACGCCAGTTTCTCCGCCTGCTGCCGCACGAAGGGCGAGTTCATCATCGCCAGTGCCTGCGTCGGCACTGTCGTGCTGATCCGCTCGCCGATGCTTTGCGTCGGCTCAGGCGCATCGAACATTGTCATCAGCGGGATCAGTTCGCTCCGTTTGACTCGCAGATAGACGCTGCGCCGGGGCGTGTTGTCGAGAATGCTTGGCCCGAACATCGCCGTGTCGAGATTGCTGCCCATCGCCAGCAGTGAATCGCGAATCAGCTCCGCATCCAATCGTCTCGGCTGGAAGTGCCACAGGTATCGGTTCGCCGGATCGAGCTTCAGGTTCTCGACGTTGACCTCGTGCGATTGCTGGTACGCCGCGCTGAGCATGATCTGCTTGTGCAACGGCTTGAGCTTCCAGCCGCCGCGCACAAGTTCGCTCGCGAGCCATTCGAGCAACTCCGGATGCGTCGGCTTGTCGCCTTGCACGCCGAAGTCGTTCGGCGTCCCGACGAGTCCCTCGCCGAAGTGATGCTGCCACAGCCGATTGACGATCACGCGAGCCAACAATGGCCCGGCACCTCGTTCGGTGTTCGTCATCCAATCGCCCAGCGCGACGCGCGGATCGGTCGGTGGCTCTGTCTTCGCCGGAGCAGCCGACGCATCGCCTCGCCACAAGACCTGCATGAAGCCCGGCTCGGATTTGCCCTGCTTGTTGTCGACCTCACCGCGCCGCAGGAAGAAGACGTCCTGGCCACCGGCGACGGTCGTGTAGACCTCGGACAGATTCGGTCGCGGTACCGCGCCGGTGTGATCGCGCACCGTGTGAAAGACCTTCGCGGTCTCGGCATCGAACGGTGCAAACCAGCGAGTCATCGGCTCGCGAAACGCATCCGGCAGTTTGTTTCCGTTGGCTGCGAGGATCGCGCGGATCTCGCCGAGATGCTGCGGCACAGAGTCACCGGCCCACGTTGCCGGATTCGGCTCGGTGCTCAGCGCGAATCGCAGACGGCCGATGCCGAGGTCGCGGAACTTCAGGTCGAAGCTCAACTCCGTGCCGCTGGCGAATCCCGCGAGCGGCGTTTCCAGTTCGAAGACAGCGGCGTTGTCCTTCTTCGCGGTCTCACGCACGACCCACGCGGTTGCGGGCTTGCCATCCAGAGCGTTGCTCAGCGGTTGGTCTTTATCCTCGAACGCCGTGAAGACCGGCTTGAGCTTCAATTCCAGCGGCGTGTCTGTCGCCATCGGGTCGAGCGGTTTTGCGGTGACTTTGAGTTCGACCAGTTGAAAACTTCCGTCGCCGTTCAGTCCCGGTCCGCGCTGCGGCAGCGACTTGTCGGCCAATAGATCGAACCGCAGCGAGGTCACGTTTTTCTGATGCGTGTGCAGCGAGATGCGATACTGCTCTTCGTTGCCGACCGCTCGCCGCTGACCGCGTTGACGAATCTTGAGGCCAGGATTGAGCAGCCCATCGTGAGCAACGATCCCTCCCGGCAATTCCTTCAGCCAGGAGCGTTCCGCTTCGAGCGACACCGGTTCGAGTACCTGCCAGCGCGGCGCTTCCGGCTGCTTCGCCAATTCCGCGGCTCGCCACGTTTCAAATCGCTTCGGCAGTTCGTTCGTGGCGAACGTGCGCAGCGCAGCGACGAGCGGCTCGTGATCGGTCTGATGCTTCTCGACCGCTTGCTGTGTCGCGGTGGGATCGAGATCGAGTGTCCGCGAACCGTGCGAGCTCTTCGCGAACGAGGCGGCCAGGGCGTAGTAATCCTGATGCGGGATCGGGTCGTACTTGTGTTCGTGACAGCGAGCGCAACCGAGCGTCAGACCGAGCATCGAACCGCCGATCGTCATCAGCATGTCGTCGAGTTGGTCGTAGCGGATGCGTTCGACGGTCTTCGCCGTGATCTGTCCCGGATACGGCCCGGCCACGAGAAATCCACTGGCCGCTGCGCCTTGAATGTCGTCGGGCTGCAAGACATCGCCGGCAAGCTGCATCCGCACGAACTGGTCGTAGGGCATGTCGCTGTTCAATGAGCGGATCACCCAATCGCGATAGTGAAATGCTCCCGGCCGGAAGCCATCGAACTCGTACCCGCCGCTCTCGGCAAAACGAGCCGCGTCGAGCCAATGCCGCGCCCACTTCTCGCCATAGTGCTGACTGCTGAGCAGTCCATCGACAACCGTCTCGAACGCCTGCGGAGACACATCGCCGACGAAGGCCGCGATTTGTTCCGGTGTCGGTGGCAGGCCGATGAGATCGAAGTACGCCCGGCGGATCAGTTTTTCCTTCGTCGCTGGGCCGTTGGCTTTCAAGCCGTGATTCTGCTGCGCTGCGACCACGAAGCGGTCGATCGAAGTCGTCGCAGCGGAGCCTTCAGCAACCGTGGGTAGTTCAATGGACTTGAGCGGCTGAAACGACCACCACTTCCGGCCCTCGTCGAGATTGATTTCTCGCTTCGGTTTGACCGGCGTGTCCCCTTTCCTTGGATCTGGCGCACCCAAGTCGATCCACTTCGCGAAATCCGCGACGATCTCGGCAGAGAGCTTTCCGCTGGGCGGCATCTGGACGCCATCGTGCTTGAGTGCCTTGATGAGCAGACTCTCGGCCGACTTCCCTTTGACGATCACAGCACCGCTCTCGCCACCGTCCAGCACTCCTTCGGCGGAATCGAGAAACAGTTTCCCTTTCAGTTTCTTCGCGTCACGCGCCTGCACCGAGTGGCAACTGTAGCAGTGCTGCACGAGCACCGGCCGAATCTTCTGCTCGAAGAATTTGAGTCCGTCTTCGTTCGGCGACTGAGCGACCGCCGGTAATGCCGACGCCGTCAGCAGAACAGCAATGATAGAGCGAGACTTCATCAAGAGTCCTCATTCGGTTTTCAATTGGACGTCGAATTGGTCGGGCGACACCCAGTTCCGAAAGCCACCACGTTCGGGATGCGGCATTCCGGTGAGGAAGCACCTCTCGGCCGCGTGTGCTCCGGTGACTCTCGGATGACTCACGCCAGAGAAGACCGTGAACTTGTCCCGATGCGCGGCGCGCCGCTCCAGATACGGGCTGAGCGTGTAGTCCCGGCCCTCTTTCTCTGGGAAGAAGAACTGCGGCAGGATGCCCATGTTCGTCTCAATGGCGACCATTCGTCGAGGCGTCGCCTTCGCGTCCTCCGCACTGAACGCTGGCCGCATCGCGTCGAGCCACAGCAGTGCCATCGCGACGCCGGCAACGCGCAAAAATGCTCGTCGAGATAACGGGCCGCGAATCGTCGAACCACAAAGACTCATTGAGCACTCCTCGATGAAAGACCATTCCACATTGATCGTGTCGCACGATAACCGGCTGGTCACAGCCCTCGCAATTCTCATTCGATTCGGCAGGCCACTAACCAAGCTTTGACCGGAAGTAGTCTGCTCCGGCCTTGAGAGCGTCCGCCAACTTCGACGGGTCTTTGCCCCCGGCTTCGGCCATGTCTGGACGTCCGCCGCCACCACCGCCGACGATCTTGGCCGCGGTTTTGACGCAGTCACCGGCGTGCAGACCTTTCGCGATCAGGTCTTTGCTGACGGCAGCGGTCAGGCTCACCTTGCCGTCGATCACCGCGCCGATCAGGACTGCGGCGGGAGCGGCTTTGTCGCGGATGATGTCGATCATCTCACGGATCGCGTCGCGTGTGGCATTCTCGGCGAGGTGCATGATGACGCGGGCTCCGCCGATCGTTTCGGCATTCGCGATCAAGTCGTCGATCGTGCCAGCGGCGGCTTGGCTGGTGAGTTTCGACAACTCGCGCTTCGTGTCGCGGAGTTCGTCTTGCATCGCCGCGACTCGCTTAGCGAGTTCATCGGCAGGAGCTTTCAGTTGGACGCAGAGTTCTTTGACGAGCGACTCGAGTTGCCGTGTCTTCTCCAACGCTTTCGGGCCGGTCACGGCCGAGATGCGGCGGACGCCTTTCGCGACCGGCTCTTCGGCGACCAATTTGCAGAAGCCGACTTGGCCACTGTTCGTCAGGTGCGTGCCGCCGCAGAGTTCGATGCTCCAGTCACCCATCCGGACGACGCGGACGCTGTCGGGATACTTCTCGCCGAAGAGAGCCATCGCCCCGAGTCCTCTCGCTTCGGCGATCGGCATCAATTTGGTCGTCACCGTCGCGCCTTCGGTGATGCGAGTGTTGATTTCGGTCTCGATGGTTTGCAGTTCCTCGTCGCTGACCGGTTTGCCGTGCGTGAAGTCGAAGCGGAACGTGTCACGGTCCACCTTGGAACCGCGTTGCGTCGCCTGCTCGCCGAGCGTTTGTCGCAGCGCGTGATGCAAAATGTGAGTGGCCGAATGTGCTCGACGGATGCCCGCTCGGCGTTCGACATCGACGGTCGCAGTGACGATTTGGCCGACGGACAGTTTTCCTTTTTTGAGCGTGCCAATGTGTAGCCAGACGTCACCGTCCTTCTGCGTGTCGAGCACTTGAAACTCGACGCCGTCTGCGATCAGTGCGCCAACGTCACCGACTTGTCCACCGGACTCCCCGTAGAACGGCGTCCAATTGAGCGCAATGCCGATCGGCTCTTTGTGGCCGACGGCCGTGAACTCATTGACTAAATCTGTACCGGCGATGATGCCGACGACCTTGCTGTCGTCCACAGACGTCTTTTCGTAGCCGAGGAATTCGGTGCCGCCTTGTTTGCGAAGCGAATCAATCGGCCCCGCCGCCATGACGGAGTTCGCGAACGCGCCGCTGCCGGACTTCGCCTCGTGTTGCTTGACGCGTGCCTCGAACTGAGCACGATCGACTTTCAAGCCAGATCCAGCGGCAAGCGATTCGGTCAGTTCGATCAAGAAGCCGTCGGTCTGATGCAGATCGAACGCGGCCTCGCCTGAGAGCACGCCGCCGCTCGACTTGGCTTTGTCGGCGAGCTTCTGAAACTTGGGCATGCCGCGATCGACAATCGTCAGGAACTGTTTTTCTTCTTCGAGGATCACGTTCGCGACGGAATCGACCGTCTGCGTGATTTCCGGATAAGCAGCCTTCATGCCGACGACGATGGCCGAGACCAGCGTGTGCAGGAACGGATCGTGCTTGCCAAGCAAATAACCTTCGAGCGCTGCTCGTCGCAGCAGCAGGCGGACGATGTAGTTTTCTTTGTCGCTGCCGGGCAGCGCTCCTTCGTGAATCGCGAACGTGCAGGCTCGGACGTGGTCGGCGATGCGGCGGCAGGCTCGGCCGTGCGGAGCGGCGTAGTCGTACTTCAAACCAAGAGCGTTCCCCGCCGCGATGCACATGGGCTTGAGGATGTCGATCTCGAAGTTGCTCAGGACACCTTGCAGCGTCGAGGCACACCTTTCGAGGCCCATGCCGGTGTCGATATTCTTCTTCGGCAGCGGCTGCAAGTTGTTCGGCGGTGCGCCGACACGGTTGAATTGCGTGAAGACGAGGTTCCAAATCTCGACCGTCTTCTCCGAACCGGGAGGCAGGTAATAAATCTCGCTGCACGGTCCGCAAACGCCGTCAGGTCCCTGCGACGGAGCCGACGCCGGCCAGAAGTTTTCGCTCTCGTCGCAACGAGTGATCCGATTCGCCGGCACCTTCACCTCGTTGTGCCAGATGCCGTAAGCCTCGTCGTCGTCGAGGTAGACGGTGACGCTGAGCCGTTCGCCGTCGAGCCCCAGCCACTTCTTCGACGTCAGGAACTCCCACGCCCAATGGATCGCTTCTTTCTTGAAGTAATCGCCGAACGAAAAGTTGCCGAGCATCTCGAAGAAAGTGTGGTGGTACGCCGTGACGCCGACGTTCGAGATGTCGCCGGTTCGCAGGCATTTCTGGCAAGTCGTCGCCCGCGTAAAGTCGATCGGTCCGATGCCGAGAAACTGATTCTTGAACTGATTCATCCCAGCTGGCGTGAACAGGACGGTCTTGTCGTCCCTCGGAATCAGCACGTCACTGGCTCGCCGCACGCAGCCCTTGGACTCAAAAAAGGCCAGATACTTTTCACGCAGTTCGTCAGTTTTCATGGGCCATCGCAATGGGTGAGAGGTCGAGTCAAATCGGGGCGGGAGAGTAGAGGAAACGTGGCGGACGCTGCCAGCGTCCGTCTGCCGCCGCTGGCACTGTCGGTCTGTCGTTTATACACAACTCTGACAATTCCAACGGCGATGGACCGACCCACGGCATGAGATTTGCGCCAGAGCTTGAGGCAGAGATTGATCTGCCAAACAAGCATGGAGCGAGCTGATGTGCGAAGGGATTGTCGAGGAG